>NZ_JBQDEX010000091.1:0-12086 GCF_052084945.1 Oceanisphaera sp. | reverse complement strand
TTAGCCCCGCAGCGTGTCGGTGAAGAAGACCCTTTGTTCGGCAGTTATGCTGGCCGAACCGACTAAATCACGTCTTTCATTTTTATTTATAATACAAGAAAAAGATGTGAAGAAGTGACAGGCCGTAGCTGTACGTTAAACAGAGAGACAAACACTGCTATTACACTTTGGTTGTCCGTCTGTGATGTCAGCCAATCAATAACAATGTAGATTTAAGGTCACGGCTTGCCGTGACCTTTTTTATTGAGGCTGTCATAATTAGCATTCTTTTTCATATGTTAGAGGTCTTGCATGCAAAAGTGGTATTTAGCGCATTGTCGTCCCCGAGAAGAAGAGCGGGCGCAGCAAAACCTGAGCAATCAAAATATTGAAGCATTTTATCCTTATGCAGAGGTTAAAAAACTGTATCGCCGTAAGCTGGTCACCCGCACCGAAGCGTTATTTCCGGGGTATATTTTTATAAAAGCTGATTTAAACATCACCAGCGCCAGCACCATAGGTTCCACCCGTGGCGTGCGTAATTTAATTCGCTTTGGTGGCGGCCCCTGTGAAGTGCCCACTGAAGTGGTAATAGAACTTATACATCACTGCAACAGCGATGAATTAAGAGAGAAGTTAACTGACCTTCCCAAAAAAGGTGACAGCGTTCGTATAGAAACCGGTCCTTTTGCAGGCCTAGAAGCTATTTATCAAGAGGCGGACGGGGAAACTCGGGCTATATTATTATTAACACTATTACAAAACGCCACTCCTACCAGCTTTGCCAACGATGAGTTTTCGCGTCTACCTAAGACCTAAGACTATAGCGGTAAGCCACACGAGGAGCTCATTACTGATGCTCTAACACCATCACTTTATGATGTTGTAATGGCTGGTAATGATCATAACGTGTTTTATCTGTTAAGCGTTGCCACCATTGTGCAGGCGACACACCCAGTGGTAACTCCACACCTAGACTAACTCGAGATTCAAATTTATCTTTGCTATTACTCAGCAAAGCACTTTTTAGTGTTAACACCTTCCAAGGAGAATAATTAATCGACCATTGGCGAGACAGCGGTGCTTTGTATTTATCACCACTGCCATACAAATTAAGTTGGCTGCCCTGCCATTGGTAATATTCCCCTGAGACACTTAATCCCGGCACCCAACCCAAACGCCCCTCACCAAATAATAACTGCCCTGACGCTGGGCGCTCTTGACGTCCAGCTTCTTGTTGCCAGTCAGACAGAGGCTGATATTGCCCCGCCCCTAGCGTCCAATCTTGATGCTCTAAAAATAATAATAAGCCACCTCTTTGGTGCTCCCAACTGGTTTGATAATCCAAAACAGGCTCAATGTGGCCGCTAATCGCGTTTGTTAGAGGCTGTTCAAAATGTAAGCCGGCTTGATAAGTTAACCGATCATCCCGGTAGTCAACACCCAGTTCGCCTTGCCAGTTCCACCTAACAGGTAGTGCCATACGACTACTTAACTGAGGTTCTTTATCAAATAAGGGTAGTTGATAGTCCCAGCTCCAAGACTCTGGATTTAACCATAATAACGAGCTTATCTGGCGAGAACCAAACGACAAGGTACTGTCTGCAAAATCACTGCTTTGCTGTTCAACAAACTGATCTATTTTATTCAGAGCCGCCGCTTTAGCCGCCGTTGCCAAGGTGAGCAATACCCGATCCGTTTTAGGCCCGCGGATCGGATCGGGCGGGCCCAGTTGTGGCAAGCGAAGTGGCCGAGACTGGTGTTGAGAAGCATGCGATGCTGTTGCTATAGAGGGGGGAAACTGCGCGTCAATAGCCATTGCTTGGGTGCTTTTAGTGCGAGTCTTAGGGTTCAGTGCATCAGGCACCCAAATCCAGTCGCCAGGCGTCAAGGTCGTCATAAAACGCTGAGGGTTAAAGTCACGGCGCAATTCCCGCTCACTCAGTTGATAACGCGCCGCCAATAAGCGCCAGCTCTCACCTGGCACCACCTGGTGCAAAGCCACTGATGGCATGGCCGCCCACACACCTGACGCAAGTAAGCTAACATTCAATAATGATAATGATATAAATAGGCGCAACCTAGGGGTCATATAATAATGTTAAGACCTTATAGCATGTGTTTGGGTCGAATAAATGAGCCCCTACATTAACATGTGCACCCTATAAAAGCTGCCTAGAGGCCAGCTCCATCTCTATAAGAATATTGCCCTTAGAAGTATTAAAAACTGCGAAGGCTTGTCTTGTAATCTTTACGCTTTGTAAGCCCAAGCTTATCCCTGAAAGCCACACAGTAAACGATACTCTTCCAATATATAGGTATCTGTCATGCCGCTAACAAAGTCGAGCAGTAATCGTACTCTAAAATACCACTCTCGCTCTTTATTATCTTCAAATAAGGCAGCCTGACGACTGTCTCGTTGGTAAGCCGCTAGGTGACGTGGTGGCAGCCGGTGGTATAAACGCCGCAACACTAAACCTTTGGCATCTTGGCGATTATTGAGGCTAATAAATTCCTGTTCAGGCAACGCCAATAAGGGGGAAAATGCTTCTAATACCCCTTTAAGTGCAGCAAAACCGGCCAGCTCTAATGCTTCCACTTCACGGCGATTAAAAATCTGGCGCCGTGCAAAGTCTTTTAGCCATTGCAGCGCCTGTGCCGGTGCCTGCTCAACCGCCAATAACGGCTCAGAGTGCTCCCCTGCTAAAATAGCGTCGTGATGCGCTAAATATTGCTGACTCACCAGCCGTTGTAAGTCATCATTAAGCTGCTGGCGAAAGCGGCTAAAAAAGTCAGAATCGCCCACCTTGGCTTGCTGCCAGCAAGTTTTAAGGTAGTCATTACCTTCACGTAATACCGCAAGCTCAAGCTCCGCTAGGCTTAATACGCCACGATCAACCGCATCTTCTAGATCAGCCACACCGTATGCCATGTCGTCTGCCGCTTCCATTAAAAACGTCAGCGGATAACGCCCGCGCACCGTGGTAGGAAATAGCGCTCTCATCTGTTGAATCAGAGGCCGCTCACTAAAGTAATGCCCAGGCTTTTGTTGCCACGGCGCACTACTTTGACGTTGGTAGGCACCGCGCACGTACTTTTGTAGTGCCGCAAGTTGGCTTAGGGTTAAGTTTAAACCTTGCACACTATGCAATAATCGCAGACTTTGGGCATTACCTTCAAATTGCTGTAAGTCAGCAATTAGCATCGGCCATTGGCGTGAACCTTTACCGACTGCCTGCTTAAATAACGTGGGCAATCGCGTACGCAACCAGTCGATCATCACCGACTCACCAAAATGACCAAAAGGCGGGTTACCTACATCATGTAGCAAACAAGACATTTCTAATAAACTAACAAAGGCTTGTTGCTCAAACGCCACCGCTTGCCCAGCTTGTAACTCAGCAGCTACCAGTAGCGCCAGCTGACGACCAATCTCTTTCACTTCCAATGAGTGCGTTAATCGACTGCGTACCGAGGCTTTAACATCCAGTGGAAATACTTGGGTCTTTTGTTGTAAACGCCGCACCGGTGAGCACTGCACAATCCGATTGCGATCCACTTCTATGGCGTTAAGTGCTGTTTCTTTATCTTTTGTGGCCCATTGACGATCACTTAATATAAATCCTTGGTAATCACTCATACTCGACTCTCTAACCAAAGACGTAGCACGGCTAAATCAGGGGATAGATGATGATTAAGGGCTGCTACCCAATCATCTAGTTGTTGCCACCAGTCAGCAGTATCAGGGCTTTGAATTTGTTGTGCTAATTGCTGTGCTCGCTTCAACCCCACCGATCCTGCAGCGCCTTTAATTTTATGAGCTTCGTCAACAATATTGGCTTGATCTTTATTGGCAACAAACTCATTTAACTTATTTAAGTAATCACAGGCCATGTCATCCAGCATATCGACGCTCGAGAGTAAAATAGCCGCACCTACGGTATCCACATAATCCGTTAAAAAAACTGTATCTAAGATTAAGTCTTCATCATTGTGCAACTGAGTATCTGTCGCTGCAACTAGAGTCGCCTCTACCGTGTTCGTCGGTGGCACAGCCGAGGTAGCGGGCAAAGCTTGTCGGCTCAACCTTTGTGGACGATGCGCAAAGAAACGGGCCAGTACGCCTTTAATGGCTTTAGAAGATAAAGGTTTGCTAATGGCGTCGTCCATGCCTTTGGCTAAGTACTCTTGCTTATCGCTGATCACATTCGCTGTTAATGCCACTAATGGTGGCAGTGGCTTGGCGGTTGCTTTGGCCTCGTTACGCAAATGGGCCGCTATATCAAAGCCGGTCATGTCGGGTAACTGAATATCAAGAAAGACTAAATCAAAATCCACTTTCGCCAACCAAGCTAAGGCTTCACCGCCATCGCGAGCCACTGTCACTTTATGCCCAAGCTTTTCTAATAAAGCGCAGGCAACGGTCACGTTCAACTCAACATCTTCAACCAATAACATAGACAGCGCTGGCAGGTGTGCCACTATAGGATCATCCACCGGCGCCGACGCGCGTAGTGCATTAATTGTTACACTAAAGCACGAGCCTTCGTTGGGCTCACTGTCGAGCTCTATAGTACCATTCATGGCATCTACTAACTGTTTAGAGACCGCTAATCCAATACCCGTGCCGGTCGCATATTTGTCCCCCTCCACTTGAAAATATAAAGAGAATATTTCTTTTTGTAAGGACTGCGGAATACCAATTCCGGTATCTTCAATATCAAAACGCAGTGTCACTTCACCAGGCATCAGCTCATCGGCCATGCAACGAATGGTCACCCCACCCTCATCAGTAAACTTCACAGCGTTTCCTACCAAATTCCAGAGAACTTGACGCAAACGAGTACCATCAGCCAAAATCCAGTCGGGAATGTCGCCGTCTCGGTCAAAGTGTAAATAGAGGCCTTTCTGTTCAGCTTGCAGTCGAGTCAGGCTTTCTAAGTCATCTAAGAATCCCGGAAAGTCCATGGGTTCAAGGGCTAGCTCTAATCGGCTGCGATCAAATTTATCAAGATCGATAATATCGTTAAAAATATTACCCAAGGTCACTGCGCTAAAATGAATGGTTTTCATATGTTGGTGCTGGGATTTATCTAGCCGGGTGGCCAGCAAGATACGACTTAAGCCTACAATACCATTTAATGGCGTGCGCAATTCATGGCTGATAGTTGAAATAAAAGTGGTTTTATCACGGCTGGCTTTTTCTAACTCTTCTTGATAACGCTTACGCTCAGTAATGTCTCGCCCAAAGCCAAGCAAACCTAAGCGCTGGCCGCTGCGATCAAAAAACGGAACCTTACGCAGCTCAAAACACGCATGACGCCCCTCTGGATATTGCAGCCATTGTTCATAGGTTTGGCTTTCATTTCGGCCAAAGACTTCCTTATCTGTTTCTACCACTTTTTCTGCTACGTCAGCGGAGTAGACATCAAAGGGGGTTAAGCCTATTAATTCATGCTCTTGCTTACCCAGTAAGTTTTCCATGGCACGGTTACAACCAGAAAACTCTTCCAATTCGTTACGGTAATAGACTAAATCGGGGGAGGTATCAATAAAAGAGCGTAATAGTGCCATACGCTCTTGCGACTCCATTTGCGCTTTTTCACGCTGATAAACTTCAGCCTCTAAATCTTCAATTGCCTGCTGGCGAGCCGTCTCTGCCTTATGTGTTTCTTCTATTTGGCAATTCAGTAAGGTTATTTTCTCTTGTAGTTCATTATTAAGTTCAAGATCACGCTCACGCATTTGTTGCAATCGTTGTACTAAACGACTTAATCGTTGCCGTGAGTCTTCTAATTGATCCACCACCACCGATAAAAAATATACCGCCCAAGGCGTGACTAATAAGCCAAAAAAAACCGAGCGCACCATATCAATCAGTTCAAAGGTGCCCCGCAAAAATAGCGTTACCCCCACCTGAATAAAAATGGCCAATAAAATGATACAGGCCGCTAACAGCATACTAAAGCGCACTATGCCAAGCTTTGTCATTAAGTCGACATAATACTGCGCCCATGTTTTTATTGGTTTCATTGGGTTGTCCGTCCGTAGGATATGTAAAACAGGATACCGACTTAGCGCATCAAAAACCAAACTTTACATCATTAACAAACGACAAAAGATCACGTTAAGTCATAGGATTTGCGCTCATTTTGCTAGGTGTTTTGTGCAGAGACCAGAATCTGTGATCGGCCTTTGAGTACGATAGTGATAAACTGAGTATTAATTTTTATCAGCAGGGTGTTCATTATGACAATTGGAATTATTGGGGCTATGGAGCAAGAAGTGGCCGTGCTTCGTGAAAAACTCATTAACCCTAAAACGACGACAGTGGCGGGCTGCGAATTTTATCAGGGCACACTGGCTGATAAAGAGGTGGTTATAACTCGCTCGGGTATCGGTAAGGTGGCGGTGAGTATTGCCACTACCTTATTGTTAGAACGTTTTGCTCCTCGTGCTGTGATTAATACCGGTTCTGCTGGGGGCTTTGACCCTGCATTAAACGTAGGCGATGTAGTGGTGTCTAGTGAAGTGCGTTTTCATGACGTAGACGTAACTGCTTTTGGTTATGAAATAGGGCAAATGGCTCAGCAACCTGCCGCCTTTGTCGCAGACCCCCAACTTATTGCTCTAGCACAAGATTGCCTAGCTGAACAAAATGATATTAACTTTGCCGTAGGCCTCATTTGTACCGGCGATCAATTTATGCACCGAGAAGAGCAACTACAAAAAGCCATTACTCAGTTTCCCACAATGAAAGCCTGTGAAATGGAAGCCGGCGCCGTAGGGCATGTTTGCCATCAGTTTCAGGTGCCGTTTGTAGTGGTACGTGCTTTGTCTGATATTGCGGGCAAAGAGCAGGCCGAATCATTTGAGGCTTTTTTAGACGTCGCAGCACAGCATTCTAGCGCCATGGTATTAGCCATGATAGCGCGCATGCCTAACTAACCATGGTCGATTACTTATCGCTGCTAGAACAGCCCATTCCCTTATTAACCATAGCCATTGCCCTTAGCTTATTGCTGCCCGCTACCCGCGTACAGCACCTAGTAACACACAGCTTACACTCTTTAGGGCTTCGCCTTAATGGTGCCCATTACAGTGCTCGCTACCTTAAGGTTGCAGGAGGCGCTGTGCTACTGTGTTTGTTATTGCCTTTAGTCGCTACTTACTGGGCATTATCGGTATTAGCGCCTTCACCGAGCTTGCTTGAGCCACTCTTGCTCTGGTGTTGTTTAGATTTAGGGCGCCTGAGCCGTGCTTTGCCCCCTTGTTTGCAACAACACGAACGACAAAAAGAGCTGGCACGCTTGGCTCTGGCTCCGTTGTGCTTACGCAAAACCGCTCCCCTGTCCCCGCTGGGCTTATATAAAGCCATGGCAGAGATGGCGACCTTACGCTTTGCCGCCGATGCCGCCTTGTTGTGCTGGTATGTCTGGGGGGGAGTGTACGCCGCTTTAGTTTTTGCCGTATTACGCTATGGGGCACAGGCGTGGCCTTTTAAAATACATCAGTGGCGCGCCTTTGGCACGGTCGCATCATGGCTATATCGCACTATGGCGTGGCTACCATTTCAGCTATTAGCACTCACCTTGTTTATCTATCCTGGCTCAATACGTGCCATAAAAGCGTGGCCTCAAGGTAAACTTTGGGCTTATCCGGCCAGCGGGCGCTTATTAGCCGTTGTTGCAGCAGGCATCAACATAGGGCTAGGCGGCCCTAGGCGCTATACCGATGCCACAAATTACTATCCTAAGCTTGGCAGTAAAAGGCTTCTCAATGGACCCGATACTCGTACCCTGCTCTTGCGCATTATAATGGCGTTGTTGTTCTGGCTGTCGTTAGGCTGGGCTTTTACTTTGGTGATGTTATTCAATGTTTAATACCATGCTTAATACCATAATGATGTGCTATCGCTCCCTCATTTTAGGGTTGGCGCTATTACTGCTATGCACACAAGTGCACGCTCAGGAAACAGGGTCTCATCACGCGTCGCGTATTATTAGCTTGGCACCACACATCACTGAAATGCTGTTTGCCATTGGGGCTGAA
Organism: Oceanisphaera sp.; assembly: GCF_052084945.1. NCBI lineage: Bacteria > Pseudomonadati > Pseudomonadota > Gammaproteobacteria > Aeromonadales > Aeromonadaceae > Oceanisphaera > Oceanisphaera sp. The sequence continues at coordinate 4,055 of NZ_JBQDEX010000091.1, read as the reverse complement.
CAACAGGTGGTGGCGGTAGATGATGCCAGTGATTATCCGGCGGCGGCGAAGAAGCTGCCCAAAGTAGCCAATTATCGCTCGCTAAACATGGAGCAGTTATTAGCGTTAGAGCCCGACTTAGTAGTGGCGTGGGGCAATGCTCAACAACAAATGGTGCAGCCCTTAGTGCAACTTGGCATTCAGGTGTTTTATTCAGACCCGGCCACCTTTGCTAAACTGAACGAAGAGTTAACGCAGTTGGGCGATCTAACCGGGCACTCATCACAAGCAAGCAAGGTAGCAAGCCGTTATCAACAACAAATAGCGACACTAAAACAAGAATATCAAGATGCCAGCCCTGTGACGGTATTTTATCAAATTGCCCGTACCCCCTTAATGTCAGCCAATGCCAGCACATGGATGGGACAAGCCGTTAAACTGTGTGGTGGGGTAAACATTATGGCCGAGAGCCCTACGCCGTACCCGCAAGTCAATACTGAACAGGTATTGGCACAAAACCCACAAGTTATAGTAGCAAAAAGTGCAGATGAGCTTGCTCACTGGCAGCAATGGCCTGATCTTCAAGCGGTAGCCAATGCACACTTACTCACTATAGATGCCAACCTATTGCACCGATTTACTCCCCGCACCCCTAAGGGAATTCGCCAATTATGTGCACAGCTTGACCAAGCACGGACTAATTAAAGGGTAATAGCAGCGAAAAGTACAAATTGTGTTCAATTGCATGCCTCTATACAATACCCCACATTTTTATTGTCAGCTTTATATTGAGAAGGTGAGTGCTAATGCAGCCCTTAGTTGAGTCTGTATTTTATTGGAGTGATTTATTCGGTACGGCTGTGTTTGCGTTTTCTGGCGTGCTTGTCGCAGGACGACTGCGCATGGACGGCTTTGGCGTTATTGTGCTGGCCGCGGTGACCGCCATTGGTGGCGGCACCATACGTGATCTTATTATTGGTGCCGATACCGTATTTTGGACCGCAGACACCCTATATTTATGGGTGATTTTGGCCACCGCACTATTAGGGCAATACATTGCTAAGCTGCCACGGCGCTTACCTTGGTATATTCTGCCATTAGCCGATGCCTTCGGCTTGGCGACTTTTACCATTATAGGTACCGAAAAAGCACTTAACCACGGAACCTCTGGCATGGTCGCCGTAGTGATGGGAGTCATCACAGGCGTGGCAGGTGGCATGATCCGTGATGTGTTAGCCCGAGAAGTCCCCATGGTGCTACAAAGAGAAATTTATGCTACTGCCTGTATTTTTGGCGGTATTTTATATACCTGCTCATTAACAATAGGTATAGCTCCTCTATTAGCCACTCTATTTGGTATGTTAGGTACATTTATACTCAGGGTAGCGGCTATTCGCTGGCATTTATCCTTACCTGCATTTTCACTTAACCGTTAAAATTTAGGGGTGAAGGTATCATTAAAAAAGGCCTTCATTGAAGGCCTTTTTTACTTAACAATACTGAATTTTAGGCAAGTGTAACCTTAGCAAACTTCCGCTTACCTACCTGATAAACAGCGCTACCTACTTGCACAATAAGCTTAGGATCGTCTAATTTCTCACCGTCTACTTTTACCGCACCTTGTTTGATCATACGTAATCCATCAGACGTAGAGTTAACTAAATTCGCTTCTTTTAGCAAGTTAGCAATGGCCATGCCGCCGTCAACTGCAACAGTTAACGTGACTTCTGGTAAGTCATCAGGAATCGCATTTTTCTGAAAGCGGCTCACAAAATCTTGGTGCGCTTGTTCCGCCGCAGCGTCATTGTGATAGCGACCAATCAGCTCTTTCGCTAATAAAATCTTAATATCACGCGGGTTAGCGCCCTCTGCAACTTGTTGCTTTAGTCCTGCTAAATCACCCAAGCTCAAACGAGACAGCAGCTCATAATAGCGCCACATCATCTCATCAGATAACGACATCACCTTACCGAACATTTCTCCCGGAGCTTCATCCACGCCAATGTAGTTATTCGCCGACTTAGACATCTTTTTCACGCCGTCTAGTCCTTCTAACAGTGGCATTGTAATAACCACTTGAGCTGGCTGTCCTTCTTCTTTTTGTAGCTCACGGCCCATCAGCAAATTAAATTTTTGGTCGGTTCCGCCCAGTTCAATATCTGCTTTAAGCGCCACTGAATCATAACCTTGCAACAGTGGATACATAAACTCATGAATGGCAATCGACTGCCCCGAACCATAACGCTTTTTAAAGTCATCTCGCTCTAACATGCGCGCCACTGTTAATTTAGACGCCAACTTGATCATGCCAGTCGCCCCTAACTCACCCAACCAGCTAGAGTTATAAACAATTTCTGTTTTATCAGCATCCAACACCTTAAAGGCTTGCTCTGCATAGGTTTTCGCATTGGTCGCCACCTGCTCTGGTGTTAAAGGCGGGCGCGTACTATTTTTACCGCTAGGGTCTCCCACTTGAGCGGTAAAATCACCAATCAAAAGCAATACATGGTGACCCAAATCTTGAAATTGACGTAACTTATTCAAAATCACCGTGTGCCCAAGGTGAATATCAGGCGCTGTGGGGTCCATCCCTAACTTAACTCGCAGCGGACGATCCAGCTTTAGCTTGGCAACAAGCTCCTCTTCAACCAATATTTCTTCTACACCGCGTTTAATTTCTGCTAACGCCGTTTCTAGCTGAGACATGTCCACTCCACTCCTGTGCACCTAAATAGCTGTTCTAAATATATATTGTGATCCGAAACGGCTATGTAGACAAACTAAACAAATAAATTGAGTATATTACTGGAATGGCAGATAAATTGGAAAGAATGTAATATCCCCTACATATCACAAGGAAGAGTAGCGACTCATCATGATTCAACGTTTTAAGTCATTGCCTCGCCAGCATAAAGTGGCCATCTCTCTACTCGGTGTCCTAGTAGGGCTATTATTTATGGCACCCACAGAGTTAGCTTTAGCCAGCCGATCACAGCCCAGCTCTGATTTAAGCGTGGGCGAGCGTCAGCCTTTACCTCTTGAACTCACTGATATGCCCATCAGCCAAACCGCTCCCCTCACTCAACACGAGCGTACCGTCACCATACAAAAAGGTGATACCTTATCGGCTATTTTTGAGCGTAATGGCCTCCCCTCACGTTTATTGCGTGATATAAACCGCTTGGGTCAGTCCGCTAAGGGCTTACAACGAATTTATCCCGGTAAACAAATTACCTTTTCTTTTAAAGAGTCAGGCCAGTTTGCGGGCTTACGTTATCCATTAGATAACAGCCGCACCCTTGAAATACAGCAAACACCAAATGGCTTACAAGCCAACACAAGCAGTGTCACACTCGACAGCAGGACCGCATACGCACAAGCAACGGTAACATCTAATTTTTGGAGTGCAGGAGCCAATGCCGGCTTAACGCCTAACCAAATTATGAACCTAGCGGCCATGTTCGCTTGGGATGTGGATTTTGCTCTCGATATTCGTGCCAATGACAGCTTTAGCGTTTTGTATGAGCAACACTATAAAGATGGCTTTAAAGTGGGTACGGGGGATATTTTAGCTGCCGAGTTTATTAACCAAGGTAAACGCTATCAAGCGGTGCGCCACACAGATGGTAATTACTACTCTGCACAAGGCCGCGCTATGCGTAAGAGCTTTTTACGCGCACCGGTAAACTTTACCCATATTAGTTCTAACTTTAACCCTCGTCGTTTACACCCCGTCACGGGCAAAGTTCGCCCCCACCGTGGCATTGACTATGCGGCACGCACCGGCACTCCCGTGCTTGCTGCAGGCAGTGGTACCGTTATGAAGTCCGGTTACAGCCGTTTTAATGGTAACTATGTGTTTATTCGCCACGACAATACCTATGTCACTAAATATTTGCACTTAAATAAGCGCTTAGTACGACAAGGGCAAAAGGTAAAACAAGAACAGCAAATAGGCACAGTAGGCGCCACTGGTCGCGTGACAGGGCCACATTTACATTACGAATTTTTAGTTAATGGCGTACACAAAAATCCGAAAACAGTGGATATGCCTGAAGCGGCGATATTATCTAACA
>NZ_JBQDEX010000090.1:2470-12295 GCF_052084945.1 Oceanisphaera sp. | reverse complement strand
TTGTTCGACTTTTTATACAAACAAAAATAGATCAGTTATTTTTCCAGATTGGTATTACCGCTGTTATATATAATAAAACAGTATCCATACCGGCAGTGCCGCTAGGGCGACTGCGATAACAAAGCGACCCCAAGGAAACCTTGCCGTAGGCAGCTCATCGGCCACTCGCTCACTGGGGGCCTGTTTATGGCCGGTGACCATGGCTTTTACTAAGCCCTCGCCTTTTAGCTTATAGGTTAAAATGGCCAGTAAGTGCAAAGCGACCAGTAGCAAAATGCCGTAATAAAACCACTTTTTATGAAAATACGTCATTAAATCCGTTGTGGCACCAGACACATACATATACAAAGGGCCTTCATAAAAAATGTCATCAGTGGCAAACAACCCCGTCGTCAGTTGAAATAGCAAAGTCGCTAACAATACCAGTACCATTATGCCACCGACTGGATTATGGCTGAGGTAGATGGGCTTATTGGGCTTAACACTGGCAATTAAGTAGCCAAAAATATGCTTGGGGTGATAAATAAAATGGCTAAAACGGGCATAAGGGGTACCAATAAATCCCCAAATAATGCGATAGGTGAGCAAAGCCAATAGCACCTGTGCAAACAGCATATGCTGATCCATGTCCTCGCCTGCTGAGTACCACAATAAAAAGAGTAATACCGGTAAGCACCAGTGAAAAACTCGAATGGACCAGTCCCATACTTTAATGGGGGGGGCGGGTGAATGGCTCATTAAGGTGTGCTCCTTTGGCGTGAGTGAAGCATTATTTTAACCTAAGTGAATACTTTATTTAAGGTAATGCTTATTTTATCACTCCGCGGTGTGATGCCACTCTAAATCAAAATGTGCTTTGTTTTTAAGTTGGGTTGTAGCGTGCAGCTGAAGCCGTTCGTTTTGTAGCTTGGTATGAGGCATGCCTGAGCGCCTATCAAGTACGGAGGGATAAATACAAAATCCCAGCAAAAGCTGGGATCTTGTATGCAGTAAAACAGCAGCGATTATCTAGTTTGCGGGCTGTTTGATTTTAGCTAATGCTTGCTCTAATCCTTGGCGAAATTGACTGCGGGTTAGCGCATTAATCTCTTGCCATTTTTCTTGGGGGGCAAAGTTAACTTTGGTTTTTGTAGTAACGTCTTGCCCTTGTAATGCAACCCAGCGAGGGTCGTAGTTACGTGTTTGCTCGCTGTCCCATTCTAATACTTGGCTAACAATGGCTTTTAAGCGCTCAGGGTTGCTCATCGAGTAAGGTGCTATGTTAACGCCAAAGCGCTTGTTTAACTGACTTACAGCGGCATGAGTGGTGTTATCGCCTGACTTGTTAGCGTCACTGCGGGCGCGTAATTGGGCGGCGTAAAACCAGAATGTGGCCTGATCTTGGTATTCGTTATCGAACATAATGGCAGAAATCAAATACAGTACCGGTGGCGCATACTCGTTAGGCTGCTGCAATATGTCATTGATCATATCGCCATTACCGCTCGTAATAGCATCCATGGCTTGTTGAGACTGGGTTACATCAATTTGGGTAAATTCCCCTTTAGGGGTCATATCCGGCGTAGCATTGTCTTGCGTCGTTTCAGCCTCGGTATTGGTAGCCGCTTTATTCGTTTCCTCAGACGTAGGAGTCGTAGAGCAGGCGGCTAACAGACCACAGAGTAATAATGGATAGAGTTTCATGGGGTAACCTCGTTAATAATGATATATCTAGCAAAGCGAGAAATTGGCGTTAGGTCAAGGGATAACAGATAATTTTCAGCCTGTTTCCAAAATAAGTGTGCTAGTCAGGCATTTTTTGACCTATTACTTTCATTGATGCTATTAAAACAACTGCCATAACAATAAAAGTAACACAGATAAGTGTGCATTTGATAATGCTATAATATTAACTTGCCGTTGGTATATGTCAAGCCACAGCGTAAAACACACTCAGGATCCAGCTATTATTAGCTGTTTCTTTCATCAGGCATACTCATCGTTTTAATTACAAGGTCAGTGCCGCCATGACATTGCCGCTCACAATACGCGTTGCCACCTTTAATGTTTCTTTTAGTCGACCACAGCCTGGCCAACTGGCGGCTGAGTTAGCGGCAGGCTATCGACAGCCTCAGCATATTGCCCGCATTTTGCAGCATATTAGACCTGATATAGTGCTACTTAACGAATTTGATCACCAAGGGAATGCACAAGATGACGATCATTTACAACTGTTTTGCCAAGACTACCTAGCTAAAGGCGAGCAAGGAATTGATTATCCTTATCGATATTTAGTTCCGACCAATACGGGCATATTGGCGCCATTGTCTTTGCATGGTCAGGAAAGCCCTCGCTTACCCGCAGATGGCTTAGGCTTTGGCACATTCCATGGGCAATACGCCTTTGCACTGCTGTCGCGTTTTCCCTTATTAGCTGAACAGTTGCGCAGTTTTCGCCACTTTTTATGGCAAGATATGCCCAATGCGCGGCTCCCGCAAACCTCGCAGGGTAGTTACTATGGTGCAGATGTGCTCAATATATTACCGCTATCGTCTAAAAGCCATATCGATTTGCCGGTGGCACTGCCTAACGGACGGGTGCTGCACTTGTTAGCTTGTCACCCTACGCCGCCCATAGATGAAGGCGCTGAGCGGCGCAACAGTTGTCGTAATTATGATGAACTGCGTCTGTGGCATGACTATGTGCGACCAGAGCGGGGCCACTACCTGATAGATGATAATGGCGTTCAAGGTGGCTTAATGGCGCAAGCTGATTTTATTATCTTGGGGGACTTAAATGCCGATCCGCAAGATGGCGATGGTTTTCGTGAGGGCATTCAAGGGCTATTAGCCGATCCTGTACTTAACCGAGAGGTGGCTTTGGGCAGGCTAAGGCCTGCCTCTCGGGGGAGTTTTGCGCTTAAACCCAGAAGTGCCCGACTAGGCTCACCAAAACACTGGACTCATACTCAAGGCTTACGGCTCGATTATGTGTTGCCCAGTGCCAACTTAAAGGCGTTAGCTAGTGGGGTATATTGGCCAGCCCGCAACAAAGCTAATGCCGAGCTGTTTTGGAATAAACGCGGTTGGCCTGATCGACAAGCCAGCTCTGATCATCGTTTAGTCTGGGTCGACCTAGCCTGTTAAATGCTGAATTAAGCGTGAGTGTGCTCACGTTTTTAGTGCGCTAAAGCCCAATAACGCGAGCAATATCAAACATTAGTTATCAAAGGCTGGGTTTTTAAGTCGTTTAACTATTTAATGAAGTTTGAGACCCTGTATTGCTTTCGAAGTTCAGTTATCCGAGTTGGTGACCCGGATAAACAGCTGGTATTCTTCATAGTGGGCAAGCCCTTTGGCTTGCCCTTTTTTTTTGCCTATTTTTAATGGTTAAAGACTTTTTGCAACGAAATCCACTAAACCCACGAAAAAATAGAGATCATATCTGAAAAGAAACTGTGATAGTAAGAGCACGAACCAGTCGGCTTCCGAAGGGCCTATGTTTTGCAGGGTTACATTTATTAGACCAAAAACGGTGGTATACACAAAAAAGCCGATGTTTAACATCGGCTTTTTTTAGTAGGCGCAGCTGTGGGCTTGGCTTGTTATTGCTGGCGCTGGCGCAAGAAGGCGGGAATATCTAGGCCTTCTGGGGTGGGGTCATTGGGCTGCTCAACGGCTTGCGGTTGCGGCTGAGTCGGGGCTATGGTTTCTTGCTGTGGTTGTATACCCGTTGCAATCATAGTCACCTGAATACTGTCGGTTAGGCTTGGATCTAAGCTGATACCCGATACTACGGTGGCATACTCGCCAACACACTCGGCCACTTGATCACCAATTTTTTGGAAATCATCTAGCCCAATATCCATAGAGGCCACTACGTTTAATAATACACCACGAGCGCGCTCTAACTCGACACGCTCAAGCAGCGGGTTATTTAACGCCTGCAAGGTGGCATCTTCTACTTTATTATCACCCGTGCCTAAGCCAATGCCCATCACCGCCTTACCTTGCTGGCGCATAATAGTGCGCACATCAGCAAAGTCGATATTAATAAGGCCTGTTTGCCCAATGATATCGGCTAACCCTTTAACGGCATTCTGAATAACTTTACTACTTTCGGTAAACGCTTGTAGTAAAGGAGTTTTAGCGCCTAGCACTTTAAGCAAGTAGTCGTTGGGTAGCACTAACAGTGCATCGGTATGCTCGGCCAATACCGCAAGGCCATCATCAGCCGATTTAGCACGTAATTTACCTTCAAAAGCAAAGGGTCGAGTGACAATAGCGACAGTCATTATGCCCAGTTCACGGGCGACTTTTGCCACAATGGGGGCGGCGCCTGTACCGGTACCACCGCCCATGCCGGCGGTAATAAAGCATAAATCTGCCCCTTTTAGTTGGGCGCGGATTTCGTCAATACTTTCTTCAGCTGCCTGATGACCAATCTCAGACTGCGCGCCAGCACCTAGGCCACGCGTTAATAGTTTACCGAGCTGTAAGATATTGACGCGACTTTGTTGTAGCGCTTTGGCATCGGTATTCATGGCAACAATATTAACGTGATCGGGTAGGGTACTATCGGCTAATAAGTTGACGGTATTACCACCGCAACCCCCTACACCAATGACACTGATATTAATAGCATCACAATCTGCTTCGGCCGGTTCAAAAAGGAGATGGTCGTTCATCCGGTACTCCGTGGAAAAACAAAAGGGCTGATTAAGTCAGCCCTGCAAATTAAGGTTCGATAATAAATAGTTTAGCTGTTTTTTAACGATTCTGGGGCTAAAATTTCAACTTTTCCTGCCATATCGGTCAGCCAGCGGCGAAATTCAGGGGTGTCTTTCACCTCAGTTTCTACCATCATGCTCTGCTTGTCGTAACGGGTCAACCTAGGGTTATGTCCCGGAATTGCGGTTTCAATAATGGCACGATTTGGGTTAGTAATACGGCCCACAAAGTGAATGGTATCGGACTCTTCGTGGTATCCCTTTTCGCGGAGTAACTTATTGACACTAAACTCACGAGGTTGCATAACAGGGAGACTGGTTAGCTCTACTTCTTTAATGTTTTCAAAAGAAATACCGTAAATTTTAGGATCCATATCCGATACGGTGCATAACAGCATGGTGCCGTCTTTGCGGGCAACAATGCCTAATGGATTGACCTGCTCGTAACGCAGCCAAACGGTACGGCCTTTAATTACGCGTTTAATTTCAGCACTAAACTTACGACCCCGCCAGAGTGCATCACGAATAGTGGTGGCACGGCGTATATCAGGGCTACCAGCAAATGGCTTTGGTAAGCGCACTACATTTTCTGTCCAGCGACTAGCCAATTCGCTTTGGCTATCACCAATCACTTGGTTCGCTTTATCAATAATTGGGTTTAACTCTGTTAATACACTGGCCGGTAATAGATCGGCTGCCTGATCATTCCAGGTTTTAAGTGCCATGGCTAAGCCCAATGGCATAAAGTTGGCAAAGTCATTCAAACCATTGCGTTCAAAACACCAGCCATGGGGTTTGCTGCGATCATCGGATGTTAGATCAAACAAGCCCATGCCAGACATTTCTTCTAAGTCGCGCTGTACGGTGCGCAAACTTACCTGAATACCTTCTTCTTCTAACTTTACTTGCAGCTGGCGTGCGGTCAGCTTGTACGGACGATAAGGAACACGGCGCGCCAGGGTCAATTGTCTTAATAGCTTCTTACTCATGGTGATGCCCTCTTGCTTGGTATGATTCTATCCTAGATGAGGGGTGTGACAAGTTCTGTCGCATCTTTTGGCGGGTAGGCTGTCGCTATTTTTCTACACTTGTCGGTGATGGGTCTGTTTCTGACGTGATGTGCGTGTAGTGATTAGAGTTTTTTGTTATTAAACTTTTGATTTTTATAGTGTTATCTTTGTTATTGTCGGAATTGAACTATTACTACTTATTTCAGCGATAGGTGAAATAAAACGACATTATCTTTATTGATAGAGTGAAATAAAATGTCGTTATGCCTGTTCAAATTAAAAATGAAGGCGGTAGCGGAGTGGTGGTGGACTCACTGAGGTCTGTTTGATGCGGGGGTTGGATAAAGCAGGGTAAAGGAGCCGTAGCGCTTTACCCTAAATGAACAGGTTAGAGTGCTAACCAAGAGAATGGCGATTTACTGATAGCTGCACCATAGATATAAGCAAATGTTGCTATAGCGATTAAAGTGGCGATTAACCTTTGTTTGTGAGTTTTGCCTCGTTTAATGGCAATGGTGCCTACTATGATATAGACCACTAAGCCAACGACCTTAGCGGTTAGCCAAGGGCTGTTACCAAAAGGAATTTGGCTGCTAAGTACGGCCAGCCAGATACCAAGGGCTAATAATATGGTATCGATAACGTGAGGAGCTATTTTTAGCAGCTTATTTTGAATGCGATCTGGCGAAGGGATAGCCAGCCAAGCACGCAACATGAAAAGGGTAATGCTGATGATAGCAAACATCATATGAGCATGTTTAATGGCCACGTAAGGCATGATAACTCCAAAAAAACAATTATGAGGCTTCTATGATAACAGGAAGCTGTTTTATGGTAGCGTTAAATATGCGCTACCTAGCGCACAACAATCATTAATAAGGAAGTAATAGCATGTATCTAAAACGCACCTTTTATGGCTTGGTTGCCACATTGTTGGTCGCCCCTGTGTTGGCGGCACCCATTACTGTTTATAAGTCACTTAGCTGCGCATGTTGTGAAGACTGGGTCGCTCACATGCAAGAGTCTGGTTTTGATGTTGAGGTTATTAATGGTGATAACTTAACGCCCATTAAAAAGTTGGCTGGAGTCAGCTCCGAGTTGGCGTCTTGTCATACCGGCATTATTGATGGCTATGTGATTGAAGGACATGTGCCGGCTGCTGATGTGCGTCAGTTATTACAACAGCAGCCAGAGGTGCGTGGATTAACTATTCCTGGCATGCCACAAAGTGCGCCGGGTATGGATATTCCGGGCAGTCCTTATGACGTACTTAGCTTTGATGTTCAGGGCAATACTGAGGTATTTAATCGTTACCCTGGCTGATTAAGGGAGCCTTAAAGTCAATAAATCGCGTGCCCTGAAACACCAACACTCCTTTTTGCTCAAGAGTGAGTTGTTTATATAAGAGTCGACTAATTTGAAACACTCGCTCGTTATGACTATTAAGAGGACGAAACGTCGCGTAATAGTTCACCCTAGGGGGCGGCATCTCTGTTTGCTGCTTATGTGTTTGGCCCATAAATTCGCGCACATGTTTGTCGATGACAAGCACAGACAAATGGGTTTGCTCTTGCGCATTATTATGCAAATGAGTGTAAAAGCGGCGGCCGATAACAATAACAGCAATCACAATAATGATCCCAAGTACCAGCTTTCCCATGAGAGCCCTTTTTGATGTTGTGTTGGTGTTGTGCATTGTAAAGCATAAGTAGGCGAGATGAAGGTGTCTATTGAATCATTTAATGATGTCTAGCAAGGCTGCGGTATTGGCTGTAGGGTTACTTTTATGCGCTACTGCGACCGCAATATCTCTGCCGCCTGAATTACAGATAAAGGCCCACTTAAGCCAAGTGAGTGTACCTGCATGCCCCAAAGAGACCGCGAGTGAGCTTAGGTTAGCCTTCAATAATAATCAGTTAACAGGCCAGCTTTCGCAACTAAGTTTAGATTTAACTTGCACTTACAGTCGCCCCGCTAAACCATCTGGCAATGAGACAGATAATAATGATGCGCTCTCATTATTACTGAGCCTTCCTGATATTGACTTGACTATTGATGAGCTCACTCTGCATTTACCAAGTGGCCGCGTGAGAGGCCCTGCAGTGTTAAGCCTGCATCATCAAAATATTATTGTGCATTGGCAAACTGATGAGGGTGACGCACAACTTAATATTACTCCTGACCAACAAGGCTGGCGCTGGCAAGGTACATTACCTGGGGCCTTGCTTACTCAAAGTTTAACACAGCCGTTGCAAATCAGCGGTCGTTGGCAGCCCACTCAGCCTCTAACGCTTAACGTGGCAAGTACATTGCCTGCGCCGTTACAGGGCTCGTGGCAATTATTGTTGAATGCCGAGCACACAGCACAAGGTTGGCAGCTACAGCCAAGCTCTCAGCTAACGATGACCCAACTAAAATGGCAAGATGTGTTGTTACCTCAAGTACGGTTATCTCCGCGTGCCCCCGTGAGGCTTGGTAAGCCTTTGCAGGCGGAGCTGAGCTGGCAACAAGGGCGCTGGCAACAGCAAAAAATTCCGGCTGCTAGTTTGCAGTTACACGCAGACAACGTGACAGACAATCACGGCCAAGTCAGCTTAATATTGGCTCCTAATCTACGCTTAAACGGCGCTTGGTATTATGATCAAGGGCTGGCGCTAGATGTTCCATTACAAACGTTGTCTGCAAAAAGGGTCTGGTCCTGGTTGAATGACTGGTTATTGCTGCCGGTGGTGATGGATATGTCGGCAGGTCGATTGCAAGTGGCACTTAATGCCACCAATGTGTTGAATCGCAAACAACCGATTACTATCAGTGCCACGTTAACAGAGGGACAGTTGAGCTACAGTGACTTACTGGCCGAAGATTTGGCGGCTAATATTAAGTTGGTTTTGGGCGCGCAAGGGTTGCGCAGTGTCGGCCCTCAGGGGCTATCGGCCGCACGCTTAAATATAGGTGTGCCTATTAGTGATATTAACGGCGCTGTTCGTTGGCAAGATGATGAACTTTGGCTCTCGGGCTTAACCGCGCATGTATTTGATGGTTATATTGCTCTTTCACCTATGGCATTAAATTCCACTCCCCAAGGCGAAGCGCATTTTAGTGATATTGCCCTTGAGCAGTTACTTAGTTATGCCAGTGTTGATGGGCTTACGGGGCAGGGCCGACTTAAAGGGCGGCTACCTTTCTCGTTTGATCAAGGCTTGAGTATAAGTAATGGGCGCGCCGAGAGTGAGCAAGGGTGGGTTACCTATCAGGCTAGCGAACAACTTAAGGCCACAGGTGACGCTAATATTTCTTTGGGCTTAACGCTTGGATTATTAAGTGATTTACGATATGACCGCTTAGGCGCAGACATTTCAATGGCGCGCAACGGTGAGGCGGTGATTAATAGCCATTTACATGGTCAGGCACCGATAAAAGGCACATTACACCCTGTTAACTTAAATTATCACCATCAAGAAAACCTGTTACAGTTGCTAGCCAGCTTGCGCTTTGCTCAAGATTTAAGTGAGCAACTGCCAGCTAAGATACAGCGGGAGAACAACCAATGATCAGATACACCGCCATTATCGGCTTGTTATTACTGAGTGCATGCACGCCTCGAGTAGAAATAATGGTGCCGGATAAGCCCATTACCGTTAATTTAAATGTCAAAGTGGATCATGAAATTAGGGTACGGGTCGACAACGAGCTGGAACAGTTATTTGAACAAGAGCAAGACTTGTTCTAAGGAGGGGGTATGCGGTGGTTAATCATAATATTTGCAACGGCGCTTAGCTTTTCAGCGTGGGCGCTCGACTTACAACAAGCCAAGCAACAAGGTTTGGTGGGTGAGCAGTTAAATGGGTTAGTGGGTATAGTGCTGGAAAAAAGTGATGTGGGCGCAGTAGCCAATGACATTAATCGCAAGCGCCTAGCTAGCTATCAAGATATTGCTAAGCGTACCGGCACTAGCTTAACCGTGGTACAAACGCGAGCTGGCCAATATAATATTGAACGTACCCAAGCGGGTCATTATATTCAGCTGGCAGACGGCAGCTGGCGCAAAAAATAGTGACGCTCAGCCCCGCTGCTGGGCTGATGTACGCTTTAAGCCTTGCGTTCTAC
>NZ_JBQDEX010000090.1:0-2370 GCF_052084945.1 Oceanisphaera sp. | reverse complement strand
GCATTAGGCTGTGGGTATCGCATAAAGCACTTTTTTGCCGCGATCGCTTTTTTATAGGGATGCCCAGCCCGAGGCGGTCTTTTTTCGGATGACGTATCGTGTACGGCGTACCGCTTTATTTTCTTAAAAGGTCTTAATGTGTCCATAGCCCCACCGATTGCCAAAAAAATACCTCATACTTTTACTCTGCATAATGATACGCGCTTTGATCATTACCACTGGTTGCGTGATGACGAGAGGGCTAACCCTGAGGTACTTGCCTACCTTGAGCAAGAAAATCACTATGCCGAGCAGATACAGGCGCCATTAAAAGATCTGCAAGAAACGCTGTATCAAGAGATGGTTGCCCGCATTCGCCAAGACGATAGCTCAGTGCCTTATTTAAAAAATGGCTACTGGTATCAAACGCGTTTTCAGCAAGGCGTAGAGTACGCCATTATCGAGCGTTATCCTGATGGTCAGCCCGCACTGCGCCAAGTATTACTCGATGGTAACGAGCGTGCCGCAGATAGTGCTTATTATGATCAAGGACAGCTTGGGGTAAGCCCCAATCAGCAAGTGTTGGCCTTTGCCGAAGACTTTATGTCACGTCGTCAGTATCAAATTCGCTTTAAAACACTGGCCAGCGGACAGCTTTATGACGACGTGCTAGAAAATACCTCGGGTAATCTAGCTTGGGCCAACGACAGCCAAACATTATTTTATGTACATCAAGACCCAGATACCTTGCTGCCATACCAAGTATATCGCCATACCTTAGGCACCCCCCAAAGCCAAGATGTATTGGTGTATGAAGAAGCCGATGCGCGCTTTTATACCAGTATTTATAAAAGCCGCTCCACCGACTACATTGTTATTGGTGCTTGGAGCACTAAGACCTGTGAGATGAACTTACTCTCGGCCAATGAACCGCTGTCTCCCGTGCGTACTTTTTTGCCTCGCCAACGTGGCCATGAATACGATATAGAGCATTATCAGGGACAGTTTTATATTCGCTCTAATAAAGACGGTGTGAACTTTGGCTTGTATCAGGTGAGTGACCGCCATGATCAGCCGCACCCGTGGGAGTGTGAGCAATGGCAAACACTCATTGCCCCACGAGCCAAGGTGTTATTAGAAGACTTTACCTTATTTAAAGATTGGCTGGTGCTTGAAGAGCGCAGTGAAGGTTTAACCCAGTTGCGCCAATTACATCGCCAGCTGGGCACTGAACATGCCATTGAATTTGATGATCCCACCTATGTTACTTGGCTTGGCATTAACGCTGAGGCCGAGACGGCGTGGCTGCGTTATGGTTATTCATCCTTAACCCGGCCGGTTACCCAGTATGAAGTGAATATGGACACCCAAGAGCGGCGCCAGCTTAAACAGGAATATGTGGGTGAGCAGTTTAATGCTGAGCACTATTGTAGCGAGCGTTTATGGGTCCGTGCCCAAGACGGCACTCAGGTGCCGGTGTCTGTGGTGTATCGCGTGGATATGTTTAGTCCAACCTCAAATAACCCGTTATTGGTTTACGCCTATGGTGCCTACGGTGCCAGCATGGATCCTGATTTTAGTGCCGCGCGGTTAAGCTTATTAGATCGAGGTTTTGTGTATGCCATTGCGCATGTGCGTGGCGGCGAAGAGTTAGGCCGAGATTGGTACGAGCAAGGGCGTTTACTGAATAAGAAAAACACCTTCACCGACTTTATTGATGTGACTAAAGCACTGGTGCACCAAGGCTATGGTGATAAAAACCGAGTGTTTGCCGCAGGCGGCAGTGCGGGTGGCCTACTGGTGGGTGCCGTGATCAATATGGCGCCGACTTTATATAAGGGAGCCATTGCCGATGTACCTTTTGTCGACATAGTCACCACCATGCTAGATGAGTCTATTCCGCTGACGACGGGGGAGTTTGATGAATGGGGGAACCCCGCGGAGGCTGAGTATTATCATTATATAAAATCTTATAGCCCCTACGATCAAGTACAAACTCAAGCGTACCCGAATCTGTTGGTCACCACGGGCTTACACGACTCTCAGGTGCAATACTGGGAGCCTGCCAAGTGGGTGGCTAAGCTGCGCGAGCTGAAGACTGACGATAATATTTTGTTGTTGTGTTGTGATATGGACACTGGGCATGGCGGTAAGTCTGGCCGCTTTGAAGCTTATCGCGATCTCGCTAGAGAATATGCCTTCTTGCTGGCGCTCATTTAAATGACAGCGCCGCGCTAAGAAAAGACCTAAAGATTTTTTGCCACACAATACACGGAACCCACAGAAAAATAGAGATCAAGTCTAATACCAATCTAAGTAAAAATGTGATCTGATTGAAAGCTGGACCTAGAGGAAACAGAGTCACCTTCCACGACACGCCATAAACCCATC
>NZ_JBQDEX010000089.1:0-12336 GCF_052084945.1 Oceanisphaera sp. | reverse complement strand
CCGAAGCGCAGTAGTCAATTCCGTTAGGGTACGCTTCTTGATACTGATTAATGACTTTATTGGCCTGTTGCCGACCTAAATCAAAATAATATTGTAAGTGGCCGCAAGTAATACGCCCTTCCCAATTAGCTAATAACTCAATTAGCCAAAAGCGACTTTCTATTTTATTTTTTATCATCTTGTCGACTTTGTTTTTATTATAATAATGTTATTAAGAGCAAAAAAGTGTCTGAGGTTCAAGTTTATTTAGTCTTAGATGCACAAAATCAGTAGTAGCAACCTAGTGATAGAGCAAATGAGAATAACTCTCGCACTACACAGGAAGTTTATGGTTAAATACGCATATAAAATGACAATTAAGATGCCGCTCTAACTCTCCATTTGGCTGCCGTATAAGATCTAAGGCGCATAGTGAAGCAGAGGGCGACAGCAACAGAGGCTAGGCATGTTTTTTAGTGCGAATAAGAAAAAGGCGACGCAGCTTTCCGCTCAGTTAACTCACTCTCAACAAGAGGTACTGCAGTTAGTCGCTGAAAAGCAGCAACTAGAACAACAGTTACGTGAGCAAGACGCTGAGTTACAGTCTGCTAAAAGTCAGTTGTATTTGGGCCATAAATTGATGTCGGGCTTAGGCCAATTTGGCCATTCACTCTCTGAGCTAAAAGGTTCATTTTCTGAGTTATCGCAAATGCTAGGTACACGACGTGACGAAGCGCTAACAACCCGTGATGAATCTGAGCATGTGCGCGATGGGATGCACACTTTAGTGGATCAGTTAAATGAGGCCAAAGCCCACGCCATGGAGTCGGCCCAACAAATAGGGTCGCTGGAGTCTGACACCAATGGCATCACTAACCTAGTGCATGTGATTGATGGGGTGTCTGAGCAAACGTCATTATTAGCACTTAATGCCAGTATTGAAGCGGCGCGTGCCGGTGAGCATGGTCGGGGCTTTAGTGTGGTAGCCACAGAGGTACGCAGCTTGGCATCGCGCACCAGTGATGCCACTAAAGAGATTGATTCGGTGATTGCCCGTATTCGTAACCAAACCGTGGCGGTCGCCGGTGTGAGCCGTGATAACAGCGTAGAAATGGAACAGCTTGCACAAGAAGCAGAGTCGGCACGAACGCGCTTATTAACACTGATTGAGCTGGCTAACACCTCTTCTAACGCGTTAGGTGATGCGGCTATTTTGTCTGAAATTGAGTTAGCAAATCTAGAAGAGCTAGAAATCAAACTGACTGTGTATCAAATATTATCTGGCCTTTCGAGTGTGCAAGCGGATGCCTTACCTGATGAAACTCAGTGCCGTTTGGGTGAGTGGTATTATCAGGGAAGTGGCCGCGAAAACTATGCGGGTCGTCTAGATTATGCCGCTATTGAAGAGCCACACCGTTTAGTGCATGTTTACGCAAAAGAGGCTGTGCAAGCACACCATGATCAGCGTAACGACGATGCGTTAACGGCACTAACCGCGATGGAAAATAATAACTTGGATGTGATGACCAAGCTGCGCCGCTTGATTAATGGTTAATGAAAAGCAGCGCCGAGCGCTCGGCGTAAAGCGTACCGCGACTAGATAGACACCAACAAAAACACCGCCCATGCAAGCGGTGTTTTTACGTATGGTATACAGCGATTAACGTACGACGCTACTTCGCTACTTTACAGATTGCGCAGGCTTTGAATGCGCTTTTCGAGCGGTGGGTGGCTCATAAACAGCTCGCTGCTGCCGCGGCCAGTAATACCAAAGGCGGCGAGTGAGCCTTCTAACTCTGCTTGTGAACCTTGGCCTAGGCGCTGCAATGCCGCGATCATTTTTTCTTTGCCGACTAAACGTGCAGAGCCTTCGTCGGCACGGTATTCGCGGTAGCGGCTAAACCACATCACAATAATAGACGCTATCATGCCAAACACTAATTCAAGCACCATCACCACACCAAAGTAGGCTAGGCCACCTAAGCCACCGCCCTCTTCATCATCACGGCTCATCGCGCTGCTAATAAGGTTGGCAACAATACGAGCAAAGAACATCACAAAGGTGTTTACCACACCTTGTAGCAAGGTCATTGTGACCATGTCACCGTTGGCAATGTGGCTAACTTCGTGGGCTAATACGGCTTCGGCTTCATCGCGGCTCATGCTATTCATTAAGCCTGATGAAACGGCTACTAATGAGCTGTTGCGACTGGCACCGGTGGCAAAGGCGTTCATGTCGCCTGAGTTATAAATGCCAACTTCTGGCATGCCAATACCGGCTTGTTGCGCTTGGCGAGTGACTGTGGTCAGCAACCAGTGTTCTACTTCATTACGTGGCTGATCAATAATTTGTACATTATAGGCGCGCTTGGCCATCCACTTGGAAATCAGCAGTGAGATAAAAGAGCCGCCAAAACCAAATATCGCACAAAAGACTAATAAGCCGCCAATGCTGTTGCGGTCTATGCCGAGCATCGAAAACACAATGTTTAGCACTACGCCTAGCACCAGCACCACTGCCAAGTTAGTTGCAATAAACAACAAAATGCGTTTCATACTTTTCCTTAAATTAAAGAGTGTTCAAATGGGGGTTAAACTTGTATGTCAGTAATGCGGCCATTTAGCGCCATTTCAAGGTATCACTTAAGAATAATCGTTAAATAATACATCAATATTAAGGTATTGATCGACACTCTCTGTAGGCTTGCCCTCTAACCAAGGGATTTCGCCAAGTAGTGGTGCACTAATACGCTGCTTTAGGGTGTCTACATTTTCTGGGTAATGGCTCATATTCGGTGAGACCTGATTGATCACCCAACCGGCCAGCGTCAGGCCATCCCGTTCAATGGCTTCTAGGGTCAATAACGCATGATTGATACAGCCTAACCGCCCCCCCACCACCAAGATCACTGGCAGCTGCTCTTTTTTCACCCAGTCAGATAAATATTCTTGCTCATTAATGGGTAAGCGCCAGCCCCCCGCACCTTCGACAAAGATCCATTCGGCTTGGTTGGCTTTTAGCGTCGCTAAGCCTGCGCTGAGTTTATCTAGGTTAATGGTCACCCCCGCTTGTGCCGCAGCAATGTGGGGGGCAATAGCGGGGGCGAAGGCATACGGGTTATGTTCTGGATAAAGCACGTCGATGGAAGATGCCTCTTGCAACATTAGGGCGTCTTTATTTTTTAGTTGACCATTAATCAGCTCACAACCCGATGCCACCGGCTTATAACCTGCAACATCTAGGCCGGAGTCTCTTACTGCTTGCATTAGGGCCTCTGTGACTAAGGTTTTGCCCACGTCTGTGTCGGTGCCAGTTACAAAAAAAGTGTTAACCATAAATAACTCCATAAGCCAGTTGGTAGGTGGCCAGGCACTGGCCTTGGGGATTAGTAGGATAGATTAGATTGAGCTGCTGCCAGGTGTTTTTTCCCATTAAACCTGAGCGCTTCCCTTGGGTTACTCGATTTGCCCCTATGCCTTTTAGACTCAACAAGAGATCTTTTAGAGTGGCAAAGCTTAGCTGCTCAGTATCTGCTTGGCATTGCCAACGCTTACCGGTGGCTAACAGGTGCTGCTCTAAACTGGCTTGGCTGATAAAAGCATTAATGGGGTTGGGCTGGCCTTGTTGCTGCCAACAGTCACTGAGCTCTTTTAAGCTGCCCTCTAATAAGGTGGCAAACACTAATACGCCACCGGGTTTAAGGCATTGGCTCCAGTTACACAACCAATTTGCCGGTGAGTGACTCCACTGCATGCATAAATTAGCAAAAATCCAATCAAGGCTGTGTTCAGCTACTGGCGGTGCATCCATGTCACCACAAAGTGCGAGAATTTCAGCTTTACGTTTGGCCTGTTGCAACATTGTCTGTGATAAATCCAGCGCCAGCAATTGTTTGGCGTTAGGCTGCAACAGAGGTAAAAACCAGCCACTACCACAGCCTAAATCTAGTCCTCTCTCGGGCATGCTTTGAGGCGCAGACCGCGTCAGGTGTTCATCAAGCAAGGC
Organism: Oceanisphaera sp.; assembly: GCF_052084945.1. NCBI lineage: Bacteria > Pseudomonadati > Pseudomonadota > Gammaproteobacteria > Aeromonadales > Aeromonadaceae > Oceanisphaera > Oceanisphaera sp. The sequence continues at coordinate 8,351 of NZ_JBQDEX010000089.1, read as the reverse complement.
CAATAAGGCGTTGCCCGAGCGGCGTTGTAATTCGTTATGTTGCTCATAACTGTGGGCCGCACGGCCAAAAGCAGTGGCCACCTTTTGTTTGTCTATCGAGACAGAGCGGTTCGCTGGAAAATTAGTGGCCATAAGTAATATTGCTTAACCCATTTTAATGCTTAAAGACTAAAGGCGCTCACGCAATGCCGACAGCTAAAGCGCTTAGCAAGGCATTGAGATCTTCTTTGCTGTGAGCGGCACTTAAGGTGATGCGTAATCTGGCGGAGCCTTTAGGTACTGTGGGTGGTCGAATGGCACCCACCCAAAACCCGCGTTCACGCAGCTGGTTCGCTATCTGCATGCAAGCTTGTTCTTCACCCACTAATAATGGCTGAATCGCGGTAGTAGAAGGCATCAGAGTGAGCGGTAACTGAGCGGCTCCGGCTGTAAATTGTGCAATGCGCGCTTGTAACTGTTCTCTGGGTTGATTGGCTGTTTGTACCACACGAACGGCCGCTAAAATGGCCGCCGCTTGCGGCGGCGGCAAGTGGGTGCTGTACACATAACTGCGGGCATGATTATGTAAGTAATCAATCAGTGCCCGACTGCCGCCAATAAAGGCGCCACTCACTCCTAAAGCTTTACCAAAAGTCCCCATATGAACCTGTACACTATCGGCGGCTATGCCCTGCTCACTTAAAGTACCCCGCCCTTGCTTGCCCAGTACGCCTAGGCCGTGAGCATCGTCAATCATGAGCCAGTTTTGGCTGTGTGCGGCAAGTTGACTTAACCCCTGCCAATCGCCTTGGTCGCCGTCCATGCTAAATACGCCCTCTGATACAATGAGCCCACTTTGCGGCTTAAGTTTAGCCGCCAGCTGCGCCATGTCGTTATGAGCAAAACGCTGCATGCGCGCTGGGCTTAACAGGCCGGCTTCTTGCAAAGAGGCATGGTTAAGCCTGTCTTGCCAAAGAGTGTGCTCTTTAGTGAGCAAGGCTTTAATTAGCGCCTGATTAGCCGAAAAACCGGAGCTAAATAGCATGACCGCCTCAAGCCCTAACCAATCAGCCAGCTCAGCTTCAAGCTCGCGATGAATGGCATGGTGACCCACCACTAACGGCGAGGCCACCGCCCCCACGCCAAATTCGTGCGCCGCATGGGCGGTCGCTTTTATCAGCTCAGGCGCTTGGCTTAAGCCTAAATAATCGTTACCGGCAAAGTTTAAATACGCCTTGCCTTGGCTAACTAACTGACGGCCATTCACATTATCAACCGCGGGTAATCGACGGCGCAAGCCCGCCGCCTCCCGCTCTGCCAAGCTTAAATTAAAGGGCATAAATACCTCAGCTGTAAGCTATAAGCCTTAAGCTGTCAGACTAACAAAAATGTCAGAGACCAAGCTTAAAGCGGTCGAATTTTTCATCCAAGTAAGCCACCTCTACAAAATACCAACACAGTGCAGAGCTAAAGATAAAACCTATTTTTGCAACGAAACCCGCGAAATCCACGAAAAGCTCAACATAAGAGCACAATACCTTAATGGTAAAAGCCAGCCCCACATCGGTTGAAGCTGTCTATCTCTTACCATCGAAGTCTCTTTTTAGATCTGATCTCTATTTTTCCGTGTTCTTCTGTGGATTCCGTTGCAGAGAAAGCTTTAATGTTTTTCTTTTAGCTGACCGCTGTGTTTTAGGCTTCGTAGTACAAAGTAGGTTCGGCTTGGGCGGCGAGTTGTTCGTGTAGCTCAATTTCGGCCATTTCGTCTGGCTTTTGACTGATGCCTGAATCTTGATTTAAGCCACTGGGGCGAATGCCTAAGCGTTTAAACAACTGCATGTCGCTGTTTTCATCTGGGTTAGGGGTGGTAAGCAGCTTACAGCCATAAAAGATGGAGTTAGCCCCGGCCATAAAGCACATGGCTTGCATTTGGTCGTTCATTTTTTCACGCCCAGCAGACAAGCGCACATGACTTTGCGGCATTAAAATGCGCGCCACGGCAATGGTGCGAATAAAATCAAAGTCATCTAAGTCAGCTTGATTTTCCATGGGTGTACCTTTGACTTTCACCAACATGTTAATAGGCACACTTTCGGGCTGGCGAGGTAGGTTTGCTAATGCTTGTAATAAGCCGGCGCGATCATCCATGCTTTCGCCTAAGCCGACAATGCCCCCTGCACACACTTTCATGCCGGAGTTACGCACATTTTCAAGCGTATTGAGTCGATCGGCATAGGTGCGGGTGGTAATAATATCGCCGTAAAACTCAGGGCTGGTATCGAGATTGTGGTTGTAATAGTCAAGACCGGCATCAGCTAAGCGCGTGGCTTGTTGGTCGTTAAGCATGCCCAGTGTCATGCAGGTTTCAAGCCCTAACGACTTAACCTCTTGCACCATTTTTTCTAAATACGGCATATCGCGCTCTTTAGGATTACGCCACGCCGCCCCCATGCAAAAGCGGCTAGAGCCATTGGCTTTGGCCTCTTTAGCGCGCTCTATGACTTTTTCCATTTCCATTAAGCGTTCGGTTTCAAGGCCGGTGCTATAACGCGCGCTTTGCGGGCAATATTTGCAATCTTCTGGGCAAGCGCCGGTTTTAATAGAGAGCAAGGTGCTTACCTGCACTTCGTTGGCATCAAAATGTGTACGGTGCACTTGCTGGGCTTCAAACAATAAATCAAATAACGGGCGGTCGAATAAGGCGAGAACTTGCTCACGGCTAATGTGCGCACGATGTAAAGAGGGCTGGCTCATCAACTTACGGGTATCCTTTATGGTTTGGGCGTAAACGAAGTGGGATTGGGTTGGCTAGTGTAAGGCGCAATGCTAACCTGTCAACCATAAATAAACACACGGGTTTACTACTGACTATATTATGACCAACAAGACACCTAATACCACCTCCTCTCTTAGCCAGCACCAATTTGACTTACAACATATATGGCACCCCTATACCTCGCTGACTCGCCCCCTGCCTTGTTATAAGGTAGAACGCGCCGAGGGAGTGTATTTATATTTAGAAGATGGCACCGCTTTAATTGATGGCATGTCGTCTTGGTGGGCCTGTTTACATGGCTACAATGTGCCTCAGCTGAATGCAGCGGTAAATGAGCAGGTCAGCAAAATGGCGCATGTGATGTTTGGTGGTTTAACCCACGACCCGGCCATTGATTTATGCCGTGCTTTAACCGACATATTACCCACAGGGTTAGATCGCTTTTTTATTGCCGATTCAGGATCAGTGTCGGTAGAAGTGGCATTAAAGATGGCTATTCAATATTGGCACGGTAAGGGCACCCCTAAAACGGTATTTGCCGCACTGAATAAGGGCTATCACGGGGACACCTTTGGTGCCATGAGTGTGTGTGATCCTAATGGCGGCATGCACAGTTTATATCAAGGTTTCTTGCCCGAGCATGTATTTATAGAAAGCCCCACCAGCCGGTTTGGCGGTGAGTGGGATCCCGCTGATTTAGCCCCGTTAAGCGCATTATTGGCTAGCCGCCATCATGAATTAGCCGCATTGGTATTAGAGCCCATCGTGCAAGGCGCCGGCGGTATGTGTTTTTATCATCCAGAATACTTGAAGGGCGCGCGGGAGCTATGCAGCCAGTATGATGTGCTATTAATTGTTGATGAAATAGCCACAGGTTTTGGTCGCACCGGTAAGTTATTTGCCTGCGAATGGGCGGATATTACCCCAGATATTATGTGTATTGGTAAGGCACTCACCGGCGGTTATATGACAATGGCCGCCACCATTGCCACCCAGCATGTGGCCAATACTATTTGTGATGGCCCGGCGGGAGTGTTAATGCACGGCCCCACTTTTATGGCTAACCCCTTGGCCTGTGCGGTGGCAAAAGCCAGCTTAGCGCTACTACTCAGCTCACCTTGGCAACAAAGGGTTAATCGTATTGAACAACAATTAGTTAAGGAGTTGGCCCCAGCTTTAGCGCAGACTAGAGTGGCGGATGTCAGGGTGTTGGGCGCGATTGGTGTAATTGAATTGCATCAGCCGCTAGCAGTGGCACAAGTGCAGGCGCAATTAGTCGAGCTTGGGGTGTGGATCCGCCCATTTGGCAAACTGCTTTATATTATGCCGCCCTATATTATTACCCCCGAGCAACTCAGCCAGCTAACGCGCGCTATGCTGGCCGTGTGTGAGGGGTAGCACCGCGAAACACTGCCGATCGTTAAACGCCGTACGCCATGCGCCATACGTTAACGACAAAACACCGGTTTGTCAGGCCACTCCAAGCGTACAGCGTAAGGCTGTACAGCGTATGGTCTAAGGCTTAGCCTCCTTGCTCGGGCTGTACTCTATCACCCGATTGCGGCCCTGCTCTTTGGCTTGATATAAGGCCAAGTCTGCTTTTTTGATCAGGGCATCTAGCCCTTGATCGCAAGCGTCGAGCATGGCTACCCCAATCGAAATGGTAACGCTCATGGTTTCGCCCGAGGGTAACTCAATTTGCAAGTCAGCTATTTCTTGGCGCACACGCTCAGCCACCAGGGCTGCTTGTTCGGGCGAGAGTTCAGGAAGTAGCGCAATAAACTCTTCACCGCCAAAGCGAGCAAAAACATCTAAGTCTCGTAGGCTGTGATCAACGGTGCTGGCCAGTCGTTTAAGTACCACGTCACCACCATCGTGGCCGTACGTATCATTCACTCGCTTAAAGTAGTCGATATCAAACATTAGTATTGCAAGCGGATGTTGATAACGCACAGCACGCTTAAACTCTAAGCTGGCACGCTCATAAAAGTGACGCCGATTACTGATATTAGTGAGTGCATCAATGTTGGCCAATGTTGCTAGCTTTTTCTCAAGCTCTATGCGGTCGGTAATATCAAACACGCTGGTGCGGGCCACGGCAAAATGACCACTTTGATCGTTTAGCGCCGTCGCTGAGCTTGAGACATAAAAGGTAGCACCATCTTTACATTGCATTTCTAACACTACACTTTCTATCTGCTCTTTGGTTTTTAAGGCATCAAAAAACTCCTGAAAGCGCATTTGGCTCTCGGGGGTTAAAAACGATATAAATGGCTGACCCAATACTTCTTCTCGCGAATAGCCTAGCCACTCAAGTTCGGTTTGATTAATGCGAATAAAATCACCCTTAGCATCAAGACTGTGATAGCCACAAGGAGCATTGTCGTACAGATCACTCAGCACCTCATTCAGCTCTTTTTGCTCACGCGAGCGCATTTTTTGCTGGGCAGTAACAATAGCAATTAATAGTGCCGCTCCCGCAAGTAAACACACCACTAACGCCACCAAGGATTGCCCCAAGGGCTGATATAAGAAAGAGCGTGACTGAATTAACTCATAAGGCACAAAAATCACCAGCTTCCAGTCGGTATTAGCCATCGACTGCGGAGCAAATAACGGGTAATGCTCGGCTTTAAAATGTGCATGTTGAGAATCAGCAAAATTAAAAGGCTTAATACTCTGAAAGCGAAACAGCCCTTGTTCGGTGGCAATAGTGCCAGACGCCGCAGCCGATATTTCAGCCCAGGCTTTTGGGTAAGTACGCGCAAAAGTATGCTCAGGGCGCCCCAAATCAGCCCCCCATTCGTTACTGCGCTCATGATTACTTAACCAGTACCCTTCTGGGTCTATTAGCATACCTTGTTGATCAACTCGTCGTGACATTTGTCGACGAAAGCTCTCTAGCATGCCCTTAGCAAGATAATTAAGTACCAGTACTCCGGCTCGCTCACCATTGCGGTCTAATATGGGTGTAGAAAAGCGCAGCATAGGCTTATGCGGTAGCTCAATTTGGCCTTGTTCTATATTAAGATCGAGGCGCGATACAAATACTTGATTGTCGGCTAAGTCTTTCGCTTCAGTAAAGTAATAACGTTGTGATTTATCTTGTAGCTCGGCTTGCGCAACAACTGTTCCTTGACCTTGTTCTAAATTAATTCGAACCAGTTCATAGCCAGAATTATCTAACAGGCGAATTTGATCAAAGCGATGAAAGTTAGTGGAGACATTGTTAAAAAAAGTTTCTAGGGCGACCCGTTGCTCTGGCCGCCCGTGTGTGACGTAATCGATTAATGGTGCCGCGTCTGCCATCATGGTCATTAAATGCAGCTGTTCGTACATTTCTTTTTGAATCATCTGACTGGCGGCCACCACAGACGTTTCTTCATTGGCCAATATTCTATCTTGCAGCCCCTGATAATACTGAGCATAAATAGGATAGGTGATGGCCAACACTAATGCTGACAGCAGAGAAAACAGCAGGATAAAACGCGTAAATATCATTCTGTATAGAAGTCCGAACTAGGATTGATAACAAATCAGCAAGCAGAAAATAGAGCCATGATTAAAATGGCTCCATCATTAAGTAAATACTAAAGCTAAGCTTTTACATGTTAACACATGAAGCTCATCGCGCTAGCGCGGCGAGAAAGTAATCAGCAGTAATGTGAACAGACTAGCAGCAGCCAGCATCACTAAATAAACTTTAAGGTATTGTAGATGACGGCGCCCTTTAAGGTGCACTAAAGTAAAAGTGGTCACCGCAACCCCTAAGGCTCCCGCAATACCGGCATAAACCCAAAATAGATGCAAAGTGAGCCACTGCGCTCTCACACTAATATCTTGATAGCGTAAATAACCAAACTCTTGTTCCGGTCGGCCATAGTGAAATAGCACCAATAACAGAATGTAAAGTACCCAGCCGCCGACCGTCATCGCAATCAGTAACTTGCTTAACCAATTAAAACGCCGCGCTGCCATCGCCGCCTCCTACTGCAACTTTTTGCTTGAGTCCTGAGTTTACACGGGTAACATTAGTCGCCTTAATGCACTTATTATATCAGCAATGGCTGATTTTAGTTAACGCTGGAGAGCGATTTCACATGACCCACGCATCTGTAACTGATGTGCTGGCGGGTAAATATCCCGTTGGTACCACCCTTACCGTTAAGGGATGGATTCGTACTCGCCGTGATTCTAAGGCGGGTATTTCGTTTTTGGCCATCCACGATGGTAGCTGCTTTAATCCGGTGCAGGCTGTGGTACCCAATAGCGTCGAGAATTATCAGTCTGAGGTGATACGCTTAACCACCGGCTGCTCTGTTGAAGTCACCGGTACTGTAGACGCCTCTCAAGGTAAGGGTCAGAACTTTGAACTGCAAGCCACAGAGGTCAAGGTGATTGGCTGGATAGAAGATCCCGACAGCTACCCTATGGCTGCTAAGCGCCATTCTATTGAGTACTTGCGCGAATATGCACATTTGCGCCCTCGTACCAATATGATGGGCGCCGTGACCCGTGTGCGTAACTGCTTAGCCCAAGCCATTCACCGCTTTTTCCATGAGAACGGTTATGCATGGGTTGCCACGCCCCTGATCACCGCCTCTGACTGTGAAGGGGCCGGTGAAATGTTTCGGGTATCGACCCTCGATCTGGAAAACCTGCCACGCACCGAGCAAGGCGCCGTGGACTTTGGTGAAGACTTCTTTGGTAAAGAAACCTTTTTAACGGTATCAGGCCAGCTAAACGCCGAAGCTTATGCCTGTGCCATGAGCAAGGTCTATACCTTTGGTCCCACTTTTAGGGCTGAAAACTCTAATACCAGCCGTCACTTAGCCGAGTTTTGGATGGTAGAGCCTGAAGTGGCGTTTGCTGATTTAGATGAGGTCGCCCACCTTGCCGAACACATGCTGAAATACGTGTTTAATGCGGTATTAACCGAGCGTATGGATGACATGGAGTTTTTCGCGCAGCGTATTGATAAAGACGCTATCACTCGCTTGCAAGACTTTGTCAGCAAAGACTTTGCCCAGGTTGATTACACAGACGCCGTTGAAATCTTAATCAACAGTGGTAAGAAGTTTGAGTTTGCCGTGGAATGGGGCATTGATTTGTCGTCTGAGCACGAACGTTATTTAGCAGAACAGCACTTTAAAGCGCCAGTGGTGGTTAAAAACTATCCGAAAGACATTAAGTCTTTCTACATGAAGCTCAACGACGACGGTAAAACCGTGGCCGCCATGGATGTATTAGCTCCTGGCATTGGTGAGATTATTGGTGGTTCACAGCGTGAAGAGGTACTAGAAGTACTGGATGCGCGCATGGTGGAAATGGGCTTAAACCCTGAAGATTACGGTTGGTACCGTGACTTGCGCCGTTACGGCACTGTGCCACACTCAGGCTTTGGTTTAGGCTTTGAGCGCTTAATTGCTTATGTCACCGGCATGGGCAACGTACGCGATGTGATCCCCTTCCCTCGCACGCCACGCCACGCCGATTTTTAAGCGATAGTTTATATTCGCCTAAAAAAGCAAAACCCCGCAACTGCGGGGTTTTTTATTATCCGCGCCTGCGAAAAAAGCACTACCTTTATCGCAGA
>NZ_JBQDEX010000088.1:0-12405 GCF_052084945.1 Oceanisphaera sp. | reverse complement strand
AGCCCCCATGGATGGGTTTATGGCGTGTCGTGGAAGGTGACTCTGTTTCCTCTAGGTCCAGCTTTAAATCAGATCACATTTTTACTTAGATTGGTATTAGCTTCTAGCTTCCGGCTGATCACTTGGAGTGGCGGCTTCCATCCATGATTCTAAAATGAGCTGTGCCGAGACGGCATCAATGGTATCTTTCCCTAAGGCTTTATAACCACCGGCTTCAAACAAGCGGGCACGAGCATCTGTGGTGGTTAGGCGCTCATCTTGCAGTGCCACTTCGATACCAAATCGACCATGCAACCGGTTAGCGAATTTACGGGCACGACGGCTGATCTCTTGCTCGGTGCCGTCCATATTTAAAGGCAGGCCGATGACCAATAAGTTGGGCTGCCACTCGTTAAGTAGCGCGGCTATCTGATCCCAATTTGGAATGCCGTCATTGGCTTTTAACGCTAATAACGGCCGTGCCGATGCCGTTATTTCTTGACCAATAGCCACGCCAATGCTTTTTGTGCCATAGTCGAACCCGAGTAGAGTGCGGCTCATGCGTGACCTACTTGTGATGATAAATGCTGCGAGTCTATCCCTAAACGGCCCACAGCCTGATGCCAACGCTTAGCTAGCTGTGTATTAAAAAGCAACTGAGTATCAGCCGGCACTGTTAACCAATTATTCTCGGTCAGCTCTTGTTCAAGCTGGCCTGGCGTCCAGCCGGCATAGCCAAGGGCGACTAAATATTGCTCAGGTGCTTGCGCTGTGCCTAAGGTTTCTAATACATCGGGAGAGGTGGTGATCATTAAATCATCAGCCAGCATTTGACTGGAGTTAAAACCCGTTACTGGGCTGTGTAATACAAAGCCTCTGTCGGTGGCGACAGGCCCACCTTGTAATACCGGCTCTTCTAGCTCGCGGGGCGCATCTTCAGGGAGCATGTCTAGCTGGTTTAATAATTCATGCACCGGCATATCAACGGGAATGTTAATCACTAATCCCATAGCGCCTTCGTCATTATGCTCGCATACATAGGTTACTGAACCGGCAAAGAAAGGATCTTTGAGGTTGGGCATAGCAATTAAAAAATGATGTTGCAATGAGTCCATGTCGTCTCGTCTTGAGTCAGAAATGGCCCCGCCTATAATAAACGGGGAAGGAGCTTCTCTTTAGGATAGCCGCTTTTCAATGGCATCCATTAACATACCAGAAATATTGACAGGAAATGCCGCTTCTATTTCTCGTACACAAGTTGGGCTAGTGACATTTATCTCGGTGAGCTTATCACCAATAATGTCTAGCCCAACGAAGATCAGGCCTTTTTCTTTTAAGGTGGGACCCAGCGCCTTGGCAATGCGGCGATCACTGTCGCTTAATGGTCGCGCTTCACCACGGCCGCCAGCCGCTATATTGCCACGGGTTTCTCCACCCTGGGGAATACGCGCTAAACAATAAGGCACGGCTTCACCGTCCACTACTAATACGCGTTTATCTCCCTCGGTAATAGCACCAATATAGGCTTGTACCATGCAGTAGCGGCTACCATGCTCGGTAAGGGTTTCGATAATAACACCTAAGTTGGGGTCGTCTTGTTTTACTCTAAAAATAGAGGCGCCGCCCATACCATCAAGCGGCTTTAAGATAATATCGCCGTGCTCTTGGTAAAAAGCGCGAATATCAACCGCACTGCGTGTCACAAGCGTGGTGGGGGTAAACTCAGAAAACCAAGCGGTATAGAGTTTTTCATTAGCATCGCGCAAGCTTTGCGGCTTATTGACAATCAAAGTGCCTTTTTCTTCAGCGCGCTCTAATAAGTAAGTTGCGTAAATAAACTCGGTATCAAAGGGAGGATCTTTACGCATTAAAATAACATCTAGGTGACTTAATGGCAGACGTTCAGTGGCTTCTAGAGTGAACCAGTCGTTTGGGTCTTCTTTAACTGTCAATTTTGCCATATTGCCAAAAGACTCACCATCACGCAGGCTGAGGTCGCTCATTTCCATATACCAGAGCTCATAACCACGGCGCTGGGCTTCTAATAACATGGCGAAGCTGGTGTCTTTTTTAAGGGTGATGGACTGAATAGGGTCCATCACGATTCCCAGTTTAATGGTCATGCAAGATCTCCAAATCGGCATTGCAAAGCGGTAATAGCGGTTAAGGCCGCCGTTTCAGTTCTCAGTACGCGAGGGCCGAGTAAAACATCAATAAAATCGTGATCGCGAGCCTGAATGATTTCGTCGTCAGATAAGCCACCTTCTGGGCCAATCAAGAGTCTAATGCCGGCCACAGGCGGCGGCAAGGTGTTAACACTGTGCTTGGCTTTAGGATGCAGGTTGAGCTTAAGGCTGTCTGTTTCTTGTGCCAACCACTGTTCTAAAGAAAGGGCGGGGCGAATGTCGGGTATTGTATTGCGCCCACATTGCTCACAGGCAGCAATAGCAATACTTTGCCACTGCTGTATTTTTTTCTCTAATCGTTCACCGGATAATTTAACACCACAGCGACGAGAAAACAGCGGGGTGATAACATTAACGCCTAACTCAACAGACTTTTGAATGGTAAATTCCATTTTTTCACCGCGGCTGATCACCTGACCTAAGTGAAAAGGTAAAGGTGACTCACAGTCACTGTTATTAAACTCCCCCACACGCACACGGACAAGCTTTTTAGTCGCCTCAAGAATATCGGCTTCGTATTGACCACCTTGGCCATTAAACAGTGTTAATGACTGTCCCACCTGCATGCGTAATACACGGCCAACGTGATTGGCTGCATCGCCAGACAGTGTTAGCTCTTGCCCACAGTGGAGTGGGCTCGCTTCATAAATTCGCGGGGTACGCATAATGTTTGCACACTTCCTTACTCGGTGGTCATACTCTGGAATGACCTATATTGTACCGCTAGAGCCCGCTCGCTGCTATGGCGAAAGTGCGATGGAGTGGCGCTAATCTGGCTGTCTGGTTCATTATGGGCAGTTTTTAGCAATGCGATAGCCTGAGTCTTTGGCTGCTTGGGCGCTACTAAAGCTCACTCTATTTTTGCTACCCACACGGTTATAACTGGGGCAGTCGGGACGATGAAAGATCTTAGAATGACGGTTACCACGGATCTCTTGAGTCGCATTCCTGGTAACCGGTGATTGTGCTTGGCTAGAAGGTGTGGCAGCAGCAAAAGCCGAGATACTGGCAGTGGCATCATCGAGTACGCCATCACCTAACGCCATATAAAGAGGAGCATGGTCAGAGACGTGCTTGCGACTTTTAGCGTGATCCCACCCAATCATATTGGGAAAATCAATAATACCGGCATCATTAATGGCTAAATGCGTATCACGCTCAACCCAGATATTATCGTATAAGTTGGCATACTTACCGGCTGTTTTCGATAGTGTAGATGCGCCTTGAGTGACTAACGGGCGCGCGTATTGTTTTAATGCATTCCAAGCTCGGTGCGATTGTGGCAAGTTAAAATCTCCAGCCAGCACAAGAGGGGTATCGGGATACACTTCGGCCATCCATAGCCAGTAATCTGCGAGGGCGTTAATTTCTGGTGTGCGATCTTTAATGCTTTTGCCGTACACAATATGCACTGTGCCTATAGCTAGCTCACTTTGATCTTGTTTTGATTTAAATTTGGCAGAAAAGGGCTCACGAACAAAATGGTTTTCTCTATCAAGATAAACCACGGCTCCTTCACTATATTCAACGACAGAGTCTCGCCAAATAAAGGCATACATTTCTTTATAGCTATTTGCCCCTAGCGCATGAGAAACCAAGTGGCTCCATGACTCGCCAGTGTACTTTTCTAATGCCTGCTCTAGCTCAGCAATCCCCGATTCTGTCATTACTTCTTGTACGGCTAACAAATCAACTTTGCTAGCAATGGATGCTAAGGCAGGAAAGCTTTTATTGCTACCGTGACCCAAGCGTTGAATATTCCAAGAGCCCACCACAATATCACTGGCATAAACGCTGAGAGTAGGAATAAGAGTGCTACAAACAATCAAAAAAGCCGCGTTAAGATAGCGACCAAGAGCGCGTGGTATGTTCATGAAAATTCGTGTTCCTTAAAAAGGGAGGAGTAAAAAGCGATGTGTTGTCAGATAAATCAATTAGCTTGATGTTATGTGCTGGGCACTCGGCGCTGAGACTTTTTTCAATATGCCATTACAGTACAGACACTGATAACGCTGTTTTTTGCGCAGCATATTATTGTGACGTCTTAGGGTCAGTTGATGACGACGGCACTCACATTGATAACTAAAAGTGGGAGCGACTTTACTAATATCGAGCTGATGGCGAGTGTGAGGCACTCGCTTAAATATTGAACGCATAATATGCTGCCATTCTTGGCCATGAGGCTTTACTTTGCCATAACAGGCAAAGGCCACCAGGTGGGCCACTTCATGAGGCACAATATCACTGATAAATTCGGGCTCATTATCTGCCAACAGTATGGGATTAAAACGTAATTCCCAGCGCTCTAGCCACGCAGAGCCAGCAATGCGGCCGCGTTGCGTAAATAACACGCGAGGAGGCAAGAAGTCGCGGCCTAAGGCTTGAGATGCTTGTTTCATGCAATCATAAGCGCGGCTGATAATGCGCTCTTCTAGTAAAGGAGTCATAAATAAAGTGTGGTGTTAAGTAATAAAAAATCAGTTTGCTCAGTCGCCATGTCAGGCTTTTTAGTATGAAAAAAGGGAAGCCTGAGCCTCCCTTTTAGCTGTGTATTACTCGCCTATTTTAGGCCAGCAGCATCGCGTAATAGGTCGGCTTTATCGACCGCTTCCCAAGGGAATTCATCGCGGCCAAAGTGTCCGTACGCCGCAGTCGCTTGATAAATAGGACGATTTAAATCTAGCATTTGAATCAATCCATAAGGGCGCAAGTCAAAGTGCTCACGAACGATTGCATCGATAACCGATTCAGCCACCTTGCCCGTGCCAAATGTTTCTATGCTAATGGACGTAGGTTCTGCTATACCAATGGCATAAGACACTTGAATTTCACAACGTTCAGCCAAACCGGCAGCCACAATATTTTTAGCGACATAACGTGCGGCATAAGCGGCAGAGCGGTCAACTTTAGAGGGATCTTTACCAGAAAAAGCTCCGCCACCGTGACGTGCCATACCGCCATAAGTATCAACAATAATCTTACGGCCAGTTAATCCGCAATCACCCATAGGGCCACCGATAATAAACTGACCGGTTGGATTAATGAAGTATTGGGTATTTTTATTTAGCCACTGCGCGGGTAAGGTTGGCTTAATAATGGTTTCCATGACAGCTTCACGCAGGGTAGCTTGATCGATATCAGGGTGATGCTGAGTCGATAGCACCACCGCATCTATGGCAATGGGCTTACCCGCGTCATCATATACAAAGGTGACCTGTGATTTTGCGTCTGGGCGTAACCAAGGCAGCTCACGACTTTTACGTACATAAGCCTGACGTTTCATTAATCGATGCGCATAAGTAATTGGCGCTGGCATTAATACTTCGGTTTCGTTAGAGGCATAACCAAACATTAAGCCTTGATCCCCAGCACCTTGTGCATAAGGGTCTTCATCTTCACGGTCTACGCCCATGGCGATATCGGGAGATTGTTTGCCAATGGCGTTTAGTACCGCACAGCTTGCGCCGTCAAATCCCATTTCAGAGCTGGTATAGCCGATATCACTGACAGTCTTACGTACCAAGTCTTCAATATCAACCCAAGCGCTAGTGGTGACTTCACCGCCCACAACCACCATGCCCGTTTTCACAAAACTTTCGCATGCCACACGCGCTTTAGGATCTTGTGTAATAATCGCATCGAGTACCGCATCAGAGATTTGATCGGCAATTTTGTCTGGATGACCTTCTGAGACAGACTCTGAGGTAAATAATTTGGCCATGATGGTTCCCTAACCTTAATAAATCGGGTGTATTATAACTGCAACTGCGCCAGATGGCAGTATTAACATCTAGACGGCTATTCTAATAAGGCAAAGCACCGATTACCAGTAAAAAGTCGGGATTAAGTCATTTTGACTCGACTCGCTATGGGGGAGTCGCGTAAAAACGCCCGTGTATCTTAAGCCGCAGAAGATTAGATTTGCGCCGCTTAGCAGTCTTTGGGACAATACGCGCGTTTGTTAACCTCTAACATAATAAGTAATCATCTCAGGAGATGTCGATGCCTTCTCGTCAAGTGCTGGCCAACGCCGTGCGCGCATTAAGTATGGATGCGGTACAAAAAGCTAATTCCGGTCACCCCGGTGCCCCCATGGGCATGGCAGATATTGCCGAGGTGTTGTGGCGCCATTATCTAAAACACAACCCGAATAACCCTAACTGGGCGGACCGCGATCGTTTTATTTTATCTAACGGTCACGGCTCTATGTTGCTGTACTCCTTATTGCACCTGACTGGCTACGACTTGTCTATTGAAGACCTAAAGCAATTTCGCCAGTTACACTCTAAAACGCCAGGGCACCCTGAGTTTGGCTATGCCCCAGGTATAGAAACCACAACCGGTCCTTTGGGCCAAGGCATTACCAATGCGGTGGGCATGGCGATTGCTGAACAATCGCTTGCTGCACAGTTTAACCGCCCAGGGTACGATATTGTTGACCATTATACCTATACTTTTATGGGCGATGGTTGCTTGATGGAAGGCATTTCACACGAAGCCTGTTCATTGGCGGGCACCTTAGGTTTAGGCAAGCTGATTGCGTTTTGGGATGACAATGGTATTTCCATTGACGGTGAGCTAGACGGTTGGTTTAGTGACGATACCCCTAAGCGTTTTGAAGCCTATGGCTGGCAGGTGATTGCCGATGTCGACGGCCATGATGCCAATGCATTAACACACGCCATTGATGCAGCCCGTGCCGATACCACTCGCCCAACATTAATTTGCTGCAAAACCGTAATCGGTTTTGGTTCACCTAATAAAGCCGGTACTGCGGGCAGCCACGGTGCACCATTAGGTGAAGATGAAATAGTGGCCACTCGCCAACAGCTAGGTTGGGAGCACGCGCCTTTTGCCATTCCTGCCGACATTTATAGCCAGTGGGACGCAAAAGCCCAAGGTGAAGTGGCAGAAGGTCAGTGGAATGAGCAGTTTGCCGCTTATGCTGCTGCCCACCCTGAGTTGGCGGCCGAGTTTAAGCGTCGCAGCTCAGGCGAATTACCCGCTGATTGGGCGCAAGCCAGCAGCGACTTTATTAAAGACTTGCAAGCCAACCCCGCGAAAGTGGCCACCCGTAAAGCCTCACAGAATGCGTTAGATGCTTTTGGCGCTATTTTACCAGAGCTATTAGGCGGCAGTGCCGACTTGGCTCCGTCAAATTTGACCATGCATAAAACATCACAGCCAATTAGCGCTGAGGACTTTAGTGGCAACTACCTGCACTACGGGGTGCGTGAGTTTGGCATGAGCGCCATTATGAACGGCGTGGCGTTACACGGGGGCTTTGTGCCTTATGGCGGCACCTTCTTAATGTTTGTCGAGTACGCGCGTAATGCCTTGCGCATGGCAGCACTGATGAAACAACGTGCCATTTTCGTCTATACCCACGACTCTATTGGTTTGGGCGAAGACGGGCCAACCCATCAGCCTGTCGAACAAATTGCCTCGTTGCGCTTAACGCCCAATATGAGCACTTGGCGACCATGCGATCAGGTTGAATCTGCTGTGTCTTGGAAAGCGGCCATTGAGCGTCAAGATGGCCCTACGTCCTTGATCTTCTCTCGCCAAGGGTTAGGTCAAATGGAGCGCACAGAACAGCAATTGGCTGATGTCGCCAAGGGCGGTTACGTGCTAAAAGACTGCGCTGGCACTCCAGAGTTGATCATTATTGCCACCGGTTCAGAAGTGGAATTGGCTGTGGCTGCCTACGAGCAACTCACGGCTCAAGGCAAGCAAGTACGGGTAGTGTCTATGCCTTGTACCGATGTGTTTGATGCGCAATCAACTGAGTACAAAGAAAGCGTATTGCCTAGTGCTGTTACTCAGCGCTTAGCAGTAGAAGCCGGCATTGCTGATTACTGGTACAAGTATGTAGGCTTTGGTGGCAACATTATTGGTATGACTACTTTTGGTGAGTCGGCTCCTGCCGGTGAGCTATTTAAGTTGTTTGGCTTTACCGTTGAAAATGTTGTTGAAAAGGCCAATGCCTTACTTGGTTAATAGAGACTAAATAAGCACGAGCAGTAAAAGCCGGCCTAAATTGGCCGGCTTTTTATTTTCTTCACTATTTTTAACTATTAAGCGTTATTGTAAAGTTGTTGAGGCCATTTTATAAAGTCAATACCTGTGGTGGTTATATTTAAGTTTGAAATTTTTTAGGTAATGCTACACTGAGACAGTAATTTATCAGTGTTATCAAGTGTCACCTTAAAGTGGAGCATACATAAATGAAAGTTGTAATATTAGAGTCTCTCGGTATCAGTGATGATGAATTTAAATTAATATCACAACCCCTGACGGATAGTGGTCATGAATTAATAGTATATGAAGATGGTTTATCAGATGATGAAACACTTAAAGCGAGAATTAAAGATGCTGAGGTGTTAGTCGTCGCCAATATGCCATTAAGTGGAGAGGTGATTGATGTTGCAGAAAAATTAAAATATATTTCGATTGCGTTTACAGGTTATAACCATATTGACTTAGATAAATGTAAAGAGAAAGGTATTCAGGTTTCTAATGCTGCCGGCTATAGTACGAATTCAGTAGCGGAGCTAACGTTTGGGCTGATAGTTGCATTATTGCGCAGTATAGTCCCGCTAGAGGCTGCTCTTAGGGCTGGCGGCACTAAGCGTGGCTATAGACAAACTGACTTACAAGGTAAAACGTTAGGGATATTAGGCACGGGTGACATTGGTAGCACAGTGGCAAAGCTGGGGTTAGCTTATGGCTGTCGTGTGATTGCTTATAACCGCAGTGAAAATAAAGACTTGATTGCTCAGGGAGTCGAGTATCAGTCTTTAGAAGAAGTGTTAAAGAATAGTGATATTGTGACACTTCATATTCCACTAACAGATGATACACACCATTTAATTAATCAAGAAAAGCTGGCCCTAATGAAAGACAGTGCAATTATAATTAATACTGCTGTTGGACCTATTATAGATAATGATGCCTTAGCACAAGCTTTACATAAAGGAATTATTGCTGGTGCTGGGTTAGATAGAGTTGATATGGAACCACCCGTTCCTGCTGATTATCCTATACTTGACGCGCCTAATACGGTACTGGTTCCGCATATTGGCTTTGCAACAGCAGAGGCTATGGTAAGAAGAGCAAACATTACCTTTAATAATATTATTACATGGAGTCAAGGCGAACAAGAAAATATTGTTATTTGATAAGTAGAGCCAGTTATGTTTGTTCATAAGGAATAAATGAAACGATTGTTTTTAAGCTCTAAGTGTAGTTCAGCCAATGTAGCTCACTAATAGCAAGGCTGGATGATATATCCGCCTTACAGATGCGCCCTGTATCATGTTGTGCATTGCACTATGAATAGGGCGTTTTTTATCATGCTCAAGCATGTTGTTGCTGCTAACTAGACGCGCTTTAGTGGTAATATATTGGTACTACTTTAAGGATATTAGCAACGCACATGAAGAGCACCCTATTATGAAGCCCATGATCACCCTTATTTTTCAACGCCACTGGAACCCTTATCTGGTGTTACTGATTGCCGGCTTACTCAGTGCCTTGTACTTTGGCCTAACCTCAACTGTGTGGGCGGTGACCGGTGAATTTACCCGTTTAGGGGGCGATATATTAAGCCTGTTTGGTGTGGACACGTCTGGCTGGCAGTATTTTGATATGGTGAAACTTGAAGGTGCGACTTGGGAGCGTGCTGATGGCTGGATTGTCTGGGGGATGTTTATTGGTGCTCTGATCATGGTGCTGTTAAGTAATAGTTTTAAAATTCGGCTACCTCAGCAAAAGCGCCGTTATGTGCAAGGACTCGTGGGCGGCATTATTGCCGGCTTTGGGGCACGGTTAGCGCTGGGCTGTAACTTGGCGGCGTTTTTTACTGGTGTACCACAGTTTTCGCTGCATTCGTGGATTTTTATTGTGGCAACCGGATTAGGTACTTTTTGGGGAGCTAAATTAACCAAAAAGCGCTGGTGGAAAGGGCGTCCTTCGTTAACGCGCGGTGCGGCTGCCCCTTCTCAGGTTAGCAAGCGCGTGATCCAACCTTATATTGGCGGCGCCATTGTTATCGCTTATGTAAGCTTGATACTGTACTTTTTTGCCTCAGGACAACAGTTACTCGGCTTAGGCGCACTGTTTGGCTTGGCGTTTGGTATTTTGATTGAACGTGGCCAAATCTGCTTTACTGCGGCCTTTAGGGATTTATTTTTGGTCGGGCGCAGCCTTATGGCCAAAGCCATCATTTTGGGGATGGCATTAAGCTCTATCCTCACCTTTATTGTGATTGCTCTATACGGTTTAACTCCTATTACGCAAATTGCAGCACTCAGCACCCTGATTGGTGGCGTATTATTTGGCTTTGGCATTGTGTTGGCCTCAGGCTGCGAAACCGGCATGATGTATCGATTAATGGAAGGCCAAGTACTATTTTTACCCGTGTTTGCCGGCAATATAATAGGGGCGACCTTGCTTGCCTATGCTTGGGATCATCTTGGGGTATATGAGCTACTAGTGAGCAGTGGGGCTAAAATTAACCTGTTTGAGGCCATTGGCCCTATGGGAGCCCTGGTAGCGACACTGGCCATGTTAGGCGGGCTTTATGCCTTAACAGTATACAGAGCGCGCTGCTACCGCAGTCAATTCACACAAAAGAAGAGCGTGAAACATGAAGCATACTGATAAAGAAGCCGACTTTACACTCGATTTACGGGGCGAGTCATGTCCTTACCCTGTGGTTTATACCTTAGAGGCACTAGAGGGCATGAGCAAAGGTGAATTATTACAAGTGATCACTGATTGTCCCGGCTCATTTCGTAATGTACCAGAAGAAGCGCTGGCTCATGGCTATCGCTTTGCTAAAGAGCCAGTAAAAAACGGCCAAGAATATTTGTTTTTTATTTATGCCTAAATGCGCGGTTACACTTTAGCCCCCAGCCTGTTTCACCTTGAGCCCCGCTTTAACCAGCAGGGCTTGTACCTGAGCAAGGCGATCGCCTTGAATTTCAATGACGCCTTTTTTAACCGCGCCTCCTGTGCCCAATTGCTTTTTGAGCTGCTTGGCAAGGGCGCCGACTTCTTCACTAGGAACGCCATAAATACAAATAACACCAGCCCCTTTACGGCCTTTGGTTTCGCGACGTAGTCGGATCACGCCATCAACAGGAAAAGGCCCCTCTTGGGTGCTAGAGGCAGTGGGCGCTTGCCAGTTAGGATCGGTACTATAAACCAGTTTATTCATTATGAACTCCTAATGCCTGAATGAAATTGTCCATTAACCAAGGTCGTTTTAACACTCAGAGTGTGGTCTAGCTCACCCGTTAATACCGCCAAATTAGCGATTTTTCCGGGAGTGATTGAGCCCAATAGGTGATCTTGGCCAATGGCGCGAGCGGGATATAAGCTGGCCATGCGCAACGCTGCTTCAGGCTTAATGCCCATTGCTATTAAGTGACGCACGCCGGCTATCATAGTCAGAGAAGAGCCGCCTAGTGTGCCTTGTTCATCCACACATTGGCCATCGCGTATCCATACCTTGGTACCACAAAAATCGAAGTGTTCTAGATCGTCTGGCGCCCCCGCGGCGGCAGTTGCGTCTGTAACTAAACACAATCTTGCCCCCAATATGCGCTGGGCTAAACGAATATTAGCCTGATGCACGTGTACGCCATCAGCAATAATACCGGCATACATAGTTGGGCTATCATATACGGCACCAACAACACCGGGGGTGCGGCCATTGCTGGTAGGCGTCATGGCATTATAAAGATGAGTGGCAAAGCCCACTCCTGCGGTTATACCTTGCATGGCTTCATTATAGCTGGCTGCAGTGTGCCCCATAGCAACCAAAATACCGGCTTGGGTGAGCGCTTGAATATGCTCTGGCGGATGACACTCAGGAGCTAAAGTAATTTTGGCGATAATATCACCATGCTGACACAAAAAATCGAGCATAGTGGAGTCTAACTCTCGAATAAGTGCCGCCGGATGAATACCTTTACGATCAACGTTGGTATAAGGGCCTTCTAGGTGCAGTCCTAATACTTGATTGCAGTGCTGCTCCATGAAGGCCTGAGTGACTACAACGGCTTGGCGAATATCGGCATCTGTAGCAGTAATTAAGGTGGGTAAAAAACTGGTGGTACCTGAGGCTAAATTAGTGCGCTGCATGGTGGCTAGGGTAGTGGTACTAATATCGCTATTAAACATCACACCGCCACAGCCATTCAGCTGTAAGTCAATAAAGCCTGCGGTGAGT
>NZ_JBQDEX010000087.1:7876-12426 GCF_052084945.1 Oceanisphaera sp. | reverse complement strand
GGTTACACCAATAGAAAAGCTACTCGCCAAATGGCGGCTACAAGGCTAGGCTCTGCGGGCAGCTATCAGCCTAAAGAGGTCGAATAAATTCGGCCTACGCTCGGGGTAGATTGGTATAAGTCAAAATACTAAAAAGAGGGCGACACTAATGTCGCCCTCTTTTTATGCTGATAGCGTGACGCGTTCGCTACAAGGCAGTATGTCGTAGTCAACCATGACGGTTTCGCCGGCAAGGTAACGACGCAACATATCAAGGGCTACAAAGGCCAATAAACGACGTTGTGACAATGGATCGCGAAAGTGCATTTGTAAGGTTTGGACCATGCAAGCGGTGGGTGTTTTTAACGCAATAGGTGTACCTTGTGGCCCTGAAGCCCCTATGGCTAAGGTAAGGGGGCGGGCTGCAGTGTGTAACCATTCCCCTAAGTCTTGTGCTTCATCGGGTAGACCGGCTAAATAATGCCCTTCAAATTCACGAGTAATGATGGTGATAGTATCGGTTAAGCGCCCTGCACTAGCATCTTCAAAAATCATTAAGTCTTTATCTGCTAATAGTGGCCCCATGGTCGCGGCAAAGTTCATTTCATCTCGTGCCACTAAATGGGTGCCTACCTCGGCCAGTAGCTGCGCTTCGGCGCTGTCTATAGCCACATTATCATCGGTATCTATGATCAACTTCATTTCTATGGTTGGCAAGTTAGCACGATAGCCCAGTGCAATGCCTTCAGGCCAAGTTAAGTGATCTAATCTATCGCTTAAGCCTGATTCTGATAACCCAAACAAAAAGAAGCGACGCACCTGACTGCGGCCATTTTGTCCTAATTGCTGACGCATTCGTGGCAAAATCTCATCACTCATCATCTTTTTTAGCTCAGAGGGCACGCCTGGGGTAAAGAATAAGGTGGCGCGGTTAAGCTTAATAGCAAAGCCACAGGCGGTACCTACGGGGTTATCGACCAGCTCCGCTCCTTGAGGCAGCATGGCTTGTTTGCTGTTACTTTTTGGCATCTCACGGTGACGGTGGGCATACTTTTCTTGCATCACGCTTAGCCAATGTTGGTTGAGCTCTAAGGGGACCTGTGCAGCTTCAGCCATGGCCAAGGCACTGATATCGTCTGAGGTCGGTCCTAGGCCACCGTTAACAATAATTACATCAGCATAGTGGCTGCGTTGTTCAAAGAGCTCGATTAAATCAGCTTTGCGATCACCCACGGTAAAACGGCGGCGTACTTGCCAGCCTTGTTCTAGTAGTTGTTGTGATAGCCAGCCTGCGTTGGTATCGGTAATTAATCCGGTTAGCACTTCGTCGCCTGTGCTGATCAGTTCAATAACAGGTTCCATAATAGTCTTCCTTAAAGGTCGTTAAACTAATTTTACCGTATCTTAGTGCTTTGGCACACGTCGAGGATGACAAGTTCTGTTACTTTGTTGTAGAGTTCTAGATGGCTAGACTTTCTTTTCGACGTTGTACCTTGGAGTAAATACATGCCCATCAGAATTCCCGACCGCCTGCCGGCTGCTAATGTCCTGTCTCAGGAAAATATTTTCGTGATGACGGAGTCGCGAGCTGTGGGGCAGGAAATTCGTCCGATGCGTGTGTTACTACTTAACCTGATGCCGAAGAAAATTGAAACCGAAAATCAGCTGTTACGTATGTTGTCGAATTCCCCCTTACAAATAGGTGTCGACTTATTACGCATAGATGATAGACCATCCAAAAATACACCGCTATCGCACTTAGAGAGTTTTTATCATGACTTTGAGCAGGTTAAAGATCAGTATTACGATGGCTTGATTATTACTGGTGCTCCTCTTGGGCTGACTGACTTTTGTGATGTGGTGTATTGGGAAAAAATAGAGCAAGTGGTGGAGTGGGCAAAGAGCAATGTGACTTCTACGCTATTTTTATGCTGGGCAGCACAGGCGGGTTTAAAAATCTTATATGATCTTGATAAGCGCACTCGCTTAGAAAAGCTCTCTGGGGTGTTTGCGCATAATAACCTCAGTGAATTTGACCCTTTGGTGCGAGGCTTTGATGATGTTTTTTTGGCGCCTCATTCTCGTTACGCTGATTTTCCGGTGGACTTATTACGTGAGAAAACAGACTTAAAGATTTTGGCGGCATCTGATGAGGCGGGGGTTTACTTAGCTGCCAGCCCAGATGGGCGCCAAGTGTTTGTTACAGGACACCCAGAGTATGATGCTGACACCTTACATAATGAGTATCAGCGTGACTTGGGTGTAGGAGTAGAGCCACAAATGCCTGAAAACTATTATCCTGATGACAATGCCGATAATAACCCGCGCGCTACATGGCGCAGTCATGGGCACTTATTGTTTTCTAATTGGCTCAACTACCATGTATATCAGTTGACACCTTATGATCTAAATACGTTAAGTGCGACCGGTGAATCCCTAACAAGGGATTAGCCTTAATGCCAATCTACAATAAACCTAACGTAGAGGGGCGTTGTTCTACTTGCAGCTGTGTTATTCTGAGTGAGATAAATTAGAGGGTGATTGCTTGGGTAAAGCCGATTGTGGCTTGAAAACTCGTAACCAAAAACTCGTATTGCCTTGGCTAACATGAGTGCTGCAACGTTTATGTATCAGACTGATGCAGCCAAGGTATAAAGGAATTATGTTAATTGAAGTTGTTAGGAGATAAATATGGGTTTTCATAGCGCGCGTCATGTTGATGCGTTAAATCAGACAATGGCTGAGCTGGGTAGCAATATTAATGTGTCGTTTGAGTTTTTTCCGCCAAATAGCGAAAAAATGGAAAACACCTTATGGAACTCCATTGAGCGCCTCAGTACCTTGGCCCCTAAGTTTGTCTCTGTGACTTACGGTGCTAACTCGGGTACCCGAGATAGAACCCATAATGTGATCAAAGATATTCAGGATAAAACCGGCCTGATTGCCGCGCCACACTTAACCTGTATTGATGCCAGTCGTGCTGAGTTGCGCGAGATTGCGAAAGATTACTGGAACAATGGTATTCGTAAAATTGTTGCGCTGCGGGGTGATTTACCCGAAGGCTTGGCGAAACCTGATATGTATGCCGCTGACTTAGTTAGTTTGTTAAAAGAAGAAGCTGATTTTGATATTTCGGTGGCGGCGTACCCAGAAGTACACCCGGAAGCAAAAAGCGCCCAGGCAGATTTATTAAGTTTGAAGCACAAGTTAGATGCGGGAGCCAACCAAGCTATTACGCAGTTTTTCTTTGATGTGGAGTCTTATCTGCGCTTTCGTGACCGCTGTGCCACTATTGGCATTGAGCAAGAAATTGTACCTGGCATTTTGCCGGTTTCTAATTATAAGACATTACTGAAATTTGCTGGCTTTTCTAACGTGCGCATTCCTAACTGGATGCATCAGCGTTTTCAGGGCTTAGATGACGATCAAAATACCCGTAACTTAGTGGGTGCCAGTATTGCCATGGATCAGGTACGTGTTTTGAGCCAAGAGGGAGTAAAAGACTTCCACTTTTATACACTTAATCGCTCTGATCTCACCTATGCAATCTGCCACAGCCTAGGCGTACGGCCACAAGTGTCAGCAACAGCTTAACGGCCTCAACGGCGGGGAGGAGTGATTAGGGAAGGGGGAGTTGAAAAGCAAAGCCTCCAGCCGTCATGCTGACGAAGGTCAGGATCTCCCTTCTACCGTCATCCTGACGGAAATCAGGATCTTTCCCCCATCAGTCATCCTGATACCGGGTCGTAGCCCGGCATGACGGGCTATTGTCATCCTGAACTTGCTTCAGGATCTCGTTTTTAGGGTTTAAAGACAAAAGCGAGATACCGGAGCAAGTCCGGTATCTCGGGCTATTGTCATCCCCCTTAGTCATCTTGAACTCGTTTCAGGATCTCGTTTTAGAGCTTAAAGACAAAAACCGAGATACCGGAGCGAGTCCGGTATGACGGGCTATTGTCATCCCCCTTAGTCATCCTGAACTCGTTTCAGGATCTCGCTTTAGAGCTTAAAGACAAAAACCGAGATACCGGAGCGAGTCCGGTATGACGTGATATTGGATACGGCATTGTTCTTAGGCCGTCTTCCTGACGGAAGTCAGGATCTCGCTGGCCGGCATAATAAAAAGCGTAGTGCTCATAAGTTGCTATGATTATTACACCTCCCCAAAGGTGATGCTTATGTATAAATCCCCTGCCGTATATATTTTGACGAACCGCTGCCAAGGCACCTTATATATAGGTGTAACAAGCAACCTTATTCAACGTATTTGGCAGCATAAAAATCATCAAGTCGCCGGTTTCACCCAACGTTATAAGCTAAACCACTTAGTTTACTTCGAGCTGCTAGATGATATGTACACGGCCATATCTCGAGAGAAGCAGCTGAAAAACTGGAAGAGAGCTTGGAAAATTCAATTAATAGAGCAGGCAAATCCTCAGTGGCAAGACTTATGGCAGGATATATGCGGCTAACCCCTACTGTTATGTGCTATACCGTTTCGCGGCGGTGAGTTGGAAACAAAGACAAAAGCGAGATACCGGAGCAAGTCCGGCATGACGGCCTGTTGTCAT
>NZ_JBQDEX010000087.1:0-7776 GCF_052084945.1 Oceanisphaera sp. | reverse complement strand
CGAGATACCGGAGCAAGTCCGGCATGACGGCCTGTTGTCATACTGATACTGGGTTGTAGCCCGGTATGACGGTTTCAGGATCTTGTTTTTAGGTTTGGCTTAAAGCCCAAGAGCCTTAACGCATTCAGGGTTACTAGGGCGGTGGCGCCGGTATCGGCAAGAATCGCCAGCCATAAGCCGGTAATGCCTAAGATGCTGGTGACTAAAAAAATGGCCTTTAACCCCAGAGCTAAACTAATATTTTGCCTAATATTACGATTAGCAGCGCGGGATAATAATACAGCCTCTGCTAGGCCTGTTAAGCGATTGTGGGTGAGGGCGGCATCGGCGCTGTCGAGTGCGACGTCTGTGCCTTGCCCCATGGCAATGCCCACGCTTGCTTGCTTAAGTGCTGGGGCATCGTTAATGCCATCTCCCACCATGGCTAATGGGCCTGATTGCTCAAGCTGCTGTAACTGAGTCAGCTTATCTTGTGGTGATAACTGGGCTTGATAATCAATATTTAGTTGCTGGGCAATACGCTGGGCGGCGCCATTATGATCACCGGTGAGCATAATGCTGTGAATATTGAGTGCGTTAAGGGCGTTGATTCCGGCAATGGCGTCGGCACGCAGGGGATCGCTTAAGGCAAATAGCCCAGCGAGTTGTTGATTGACCATTAAGGTGGCTAAGGTATACCCCTCATCTTTTAGCTGGTTAATGGTGGCCGTTTGCTCTGCTGTTAACTGCGCTTGGGGGACATGAGCGGGCGCACAAATGATTAGGGGTTGATTTTGCCATTCACTCTCAATACCGGCCCCAGGTAAGGTGCGTTTAAATGGCAATGATGTGAGCTGAATGTTTTGCTCATTGGCGGCGGCCACTATGCTTTTCGCTAACGGATGGTGAGAGCCATGCTCTAACGCGCTGGCCAAGCTCAGTACCTGTTGCTCACTAAAAGGGGGATAACAGATCAACTGATGCAGCTGCGGCTTGCCTTGCGTTAAGGTGCCGGTTTTATCAAAGGCCATGGTCTTGATTTGGCCAAGCTGCTCTAATGCTGCGCCGCCTTTAATTAAGATGCCCATGCGACTAGCGCTGGCTAAGGCAGAAGTTACAGCCGCTGGGGTGGAGATCACTAAAGCGCACGGGCAACCAATCAGCAATAAGACTAAGCCACGATAAATCCAAGTTTCCCAGTCTGCTGCCATAAGCAAGGGTGGCATTAAGGCCACCAGTGTGGCGGCCAAAATCATGGCTGGGGTATACCAGCGGCTAAAACGCTCAATAAAGCGAGCAATGGGGGCCTTATTTGCCTCGGCGGTTTCAATGAGGTGTAAGATTTTGTCGATGGTGTTATTGCCCTGATGAGAGGTAACTCGCACCCGTACCGCCACATCCACCAATAAGCTGCCTGCGGTGAGGGGGTCGCCTTGCTGTTTATCAACCGGTACTGATTCTCCTGTGACGGCACTTTCGTCAAAGGCGGCCAGCTCACTTAATAGAACACCATCCACGGGTAAGCGACCACCTGGGTGGATTTCTATTTCGTCATTGGGGCTAAGCTTATTCGCATCGACGGTAATGATGCCGTGGGCGGTAATTTTACGAGCTTCATTGGGCACGAGTGCCATTAATGCACTGACCCCAGAGCGTGCTTTATCAGCCGCTAAGCTTTCTAACTGTTCACCAACCATAAACAGTAATAACACCATGGCGGCTTCGGCGGTTTCACCGAGTAGCAGCGCCCCGCAAGCGGCCACTGTCATTAAAGTTTCAATAGAAAAAGGTGAGCCATTGCGTGCCAGTCGCCAGGCTTTATTGCCAATAGGCCATAACCCCCAGAGGGTGGCCAGTGCAAAGAGGAGGGGGGCAAAGCGCGGTAATAGTAACAGGCTGACACTGGCTACCAGTAATAAGGTGATTAAGATCAGTATAGCCTGATAGCGCTGCCACCACGGTTTCTTGCTCATAGAGGAGGTGTTAGAGGCTTGCTCACTGACTGCGCTAAAGCCTATTGCGGCTATGGCGTCTTCAACCTGCTTGGTCGAGGTGTTTTGTGAGAGGCGCACCTGTAAACGCTCTGTAGCAAAGCGGACATCGGCACTGAGTATGCCTGGCAAACGTCGCAGCGCGGTTTCTATTTTTCCGGCACAGCTAGGGCAGTCCATGCCTTTTATGCGCCAAGAGTGGACTGTTCCTGAATGAGAGTGATGATTACTATCTGCCTGAGCATTGGCTGTGGTTGCGTCATGATTACAGCAAGACTCAGTATGCTTAGTATTAGCGTGATGACTGCACTGTCCCATGGGGTTATACCTTATTTAAAATAACTAAAGATAGCTTAAACCATAGAGGTATCTCTAAGGTCAATAGGGGGCAGTGTTTGTTGAGCATTTATTAATTAATCTTATGATAGTCAAATTATATTAGTTTTACTTCATTTCTATGGCGCTTTAATCTGGCGACTATTCAAGTTAATGAGGCGCATAAGTCATGATGTATTGGTTACCTTGGGTGCAAGGTTTTACGCTAGGGGCGGGGCTCATTATTCCCATTGGTGCACAAAATGCCTTTGTGCTGAATCAGGGTATACGTCGGCAATATCATTTATTAGTGGCTGCTATTTGTAGTGTATTTGATGTGTTGTTGATAAGCCTTGGTGTGTTTGGTGGCGGAGCCGTACTGCAATCGCATTCGGTATTGTATTGGGGAATGAGCATAGCAGGCATGGCGTTTTTGTTGCTCTATGGTGCTCACTGCTGGCGCAGAGTGTTTCAACCACAGCAAACAATGGCGTTAAATGGGCAGGCGCGGGGATTAAAAGCCGTCATTATCGGTGTGTTAGCGGTCACCTTGCTGAATCCACAGGTGTATATTGAAACTGTGATGATTTTAGGCTCTGTTGGCGGTGGCTTTGCCGAATATGATAAATGGGCATTTGCCATCGGTTGTTTTTGTGCTTCTTTGTTATGGTTTTTTAGTTTGGCGCTAGCCGCTGCTCGTATGAGCCACTGGTTGAATCGACCGATGATACAAAAGCTGATGGACGGAACCATTGGTACCTTAATGTGGTTACTGGCCGCCAAGCTGGCGCTGGGGCTCTATGAGTACGCTTAAAAAGTGTTGAATTATGAGTATTCAAGGTTGAGTGAATAACAAACACATGAGGTCTCAATATAAGTTCGTTTTTGCCACGGAATACACGACAAAGACTACAGGGGGTAAGGGCGTTGGCACCTGTGACTAAGCTCTTACCCATTGTTATGTCATGATTTTATATTGGCACTTTTCCGTGTTCTTTTGTGTATTCCGTGGCAGATACGTTTTTAATCTTTAAAAAGCTGAGCCACGGAGTTTACATTAAGCGTTAAGTGCTTGCTCTAGGTCAGCAATGATATCGTCGATATGCTCGATGCCAATTGATAAGCGGATCATCTCAGGCGTGACACCGGCTTGGGCTTGTTCAGCTTCGTTCATTTGACGGTGGGTACTAGACGCGGGGTGGCAGGCTAGCGAGCGCGTATCACCGATATTCACCAAGCGTTTAATTAGCGCTAAGGCATCGTAAAAGCGCACGCCAGCTTCATATCCGTCTTTTAAGCCAAACGATAAAATCGCGGACGGCTTACCCTTCATGTAACGCTGAGCACGCTCATAATCAGGGTGATCTTTAAGGCCGGCGTAGTTTACCCATTTCACTTTAGGGTGGGCTTGTAAAAATTCCGCTACTTTAAAGGTATTTTCTACGTGACGCTCCATGCGCAACGACAGAGTTTCTAGGCCTTGTAATAGCAAGAAGGTGTTCATAGGTGATAAGGCACTGCCGGTGTTGCGCAGTGGCACAGTGCGGGCGCGAGCAATAAAGGCGGCGGGGCCAAAAGACTCTGTATATACCACGCCATGATACGCCGGCTCCGGCTTGCTAAACTGCGGGAATCGCGTTTTATGCTTGGCCCAATCAAATTTACCACTATCGACAATAGCGCCGCCTAATGAGTTGCCATGGCCGCCAATATATTTGGTGAGTGAGTGCACCACTATGTCGGCACCAAACTCAATGGGCTTGCATAATACGGGGCTGGCAACGGTATTATCGACTACTAAGGGAACGCCTTGGGCGTGGGCTACGTCGGCTAAGCCTTGTAAGTCGGTGACGTTACCCGCTGGGTTACCTATGCTTTCACAAAATACGGCTTTGGTATTATCGTCAATTAGCTTGGCGATGGCCTCTGGGCTGGCATCTTCGGCAAAACGCACTTCAATGCCCATGCTAGGTAGCATGTGGGCAAACAAGGTGTAGGTACCGCCATATAGCTGTGGGGTAGTCACTATATTGTCGCCATTTTGCGCTAAGGTAATTAAGGCATAATGAATGGCTGAGCTACCAGCAGACACGGCTAAACCGGCAATGCCGCCTTCTAGCGCTGCAACCCGCTGTTCAATCACATCGTTAGTGGGGTTCATGATACGGGTATAAATATTACCGGGCACTTCTAGGTTAAATAAGTCGGCACCGTGTTGAGCGCTATCAAATTCATACGCAACGGTTTGGTAAATAGGCACGGCCACAGATTTGGTTGTGGGATCTGTGGTGTAACCGTGGTGAACCGCTAGGGTTTCGTCTTTCATAACGTACTGTCCTTGTGTGAGAGATACAGCCCAATGTAGGAAGTTTCCCTCTGTGTGTAAAGTCGACCTTAGCGAGGCAGGGATATTTGTGCCAATAAGCCCCCTTGAGGATGATTGCGCAGTATCAATTGGCCGCCATGTTGATGAATGAGGGTACGCGCTATAGCCAAACCTAGCCCTATACTGCCGTCTGCTACATTACGTGCAGGGTCGAGGCGGATAAAAGGCTTAAATACCTCTTCTAGCTGATCTTCTACAATACCTGAACCAAAATCACGTATGTCTATGCGTATTTGCTCTGGGGTTGTGGTTAAGTTTACTTGTACTTGACCTCCGTATTTTACGCCATTGTCGAGCAGGTTTTGTAGGGCGCGGCGCAGGGCACTAGGGCGTCCGCGATAGAGCACAGTGTCTTGCTCGGTTAAGCTGACTGTATGGCCGTTATCTTGCAGATCATCGCATAAGCTTTGCAGCAAGCTGGTTAAATCTAAATTTTTTATCGGCTCGGCCAGTCCATCTTCACGGGCAAACTGCAAGGTGGCATTAAGCATTTGCTCCATGCGTTTAAGACCCTGCTGTATTTTTTGTTTATCTTCGCCGTCTGATAAAAACTCACAGCGCAGCTGTAAGGTGGTAATGGGGGTGCGCAAGTCATGAGAAATTGCTGCCAGCATGCGGGTGCGATCTGACACAAATCGGTCTAGCCGGTCTTGCATGTGGTTAAACGCGGCCAAGGTGTCGCGAATTTCTCGAGGACCACTTTCGTTAATCGGCGAGGGTTTATCGCCGCGACCCAGACGCTCGGCCTGTTGTGCCAGCTTTTTGAGTGGGCGCGTGGTGCGTTGCAATAACCAGATCATTAATCCGGTGAGCAGGGCGGCCAATACCATAAAAGAGAGCACGGCTTTGGCCGACCAGCCGGGAATGTCGCTATCAGTGAGTGAGGTAAAGTTCAGCCAACGACCATCATCAAGCTCAATGCCCCCTTGTAATCTAATATCGGCCCGTATGGGGGGATGCCGGTGGCGTGATGGCGCTGCCATCGGTGTTTGATGAGACCGAGGGGCACGTTCGGCACTAATATAAATATTCAGCGCGTCAGGGTAGTTGAGCTTGCTACGTACTATATGCTCAAAGCGTGCACTGCGCTCACTGGATGTGGGCTCAGTGTTATTAATGCTAAGGCGCAGGGTCTTGCTGCGGCTGGCGCGCAAAATTTCGCTGTGTAAGGCGGGAGGTGACTGATTCAGTAAACGAGTAACAGCGATCAGCCGCTGTAAAGTAAAGCGACTATTTACGAGGCCAAGTGTTTCTTCTCGCTCTATACGATAAATTTGAATGCCCACCAGTTGGATCAGCACTAAGGCCAGCAGGGCGACCATGATCACTTGTCCGCTGAGGCTACTTAACCAAAAATGCAGTCGTTTAATGCCCATGATGTACATCTGCAGCTAGCATATAGCCACCGCCCCAAATGGTTTTAATTAACTGTGGTTGCTTAGAGTCGCGCTCTAACTTGCGCCTGAGTCGGCTCACTAAGGTGTCGATAGCGCGATCAAAGGCTTGGGCTTCTCGGCCGCGGGCTAAATCCAGTAATTGGTCACGACTGAGTACATGGTGTGGGTGCTGGGTCAAAACTCGTAATAAGTCGAACTCGGCTGTACTTAAGCTCACGGTTACGCCTGCATCATCACGCAACTCTCGACGAGCTAGATCTAGGCTCCAGCGATCAAAGTGCAGGTGCTGAATGTCTGGGGTGACTGCGATCTTGCCTGCTGTGGATTGTCGTCTTAATACCGCTTTTATACGCGCCAATAGCTCACGTGGGTTGAATGGCTTAGGCAGATAATCATCGGCGCCCATCTCTAAACCGACAATGCGATCAGTTTCTTCGCCCACGGCGGTAAGCATAATAATGGGCACTTCGTTACCTTGGCCACGCAGTTCACGACACAAAGTAAGGCCGTCATCACCGGGTAACATCAGATCGAGAATAATAAGATCGGGTGCTTGATGGCTTAAATGCTGGCGCATGGCATTGCCGTCGGGTACGGCTTGCACCTGATAACCGTGTTGCTCTAAAAAGCGGGTTAAGAGACTGCGAATTTCGCTATGATCATCGACCACTAATAATTGTTTGCCGCTACTCATCTGCTACCCTCTTGGTCGTTATAGCACTCTGTAAAATTACCTGCTCAAAACCTTTTCGCAACACTAAGATAAAAGGCGTTGAGTGGTATTACGGCATCAGTATAAGCGTCTGAGAGACAAAAATGATGTCAAAGTATGGCAAAGTGCTAACCCGTGACACTTTGTCACAATAAAGCGGCTAGCTGACACAGTCTGCTAACAACCGCCTGCTTTAATAGCGTGACTGACATTCTAAACCCTAAGTCCACTCCTTGTTGAGGTTATTATGATGAAGATGAAATATAGCGCACTATTACTCGCCACCAGTTTGTTGTCGGCCCCAGCCTTAGTGAGTGCGGCTGAGCAAGATGAGCCAAACAGAGGCCATCACGGTAAATACTCACAAATGAAAGATGGCTATGACATGGGTCATAAGGGCATGTATAAATCTGGTTATCACGGTAAACGCGGCCATGGCATGGGCGGATATATGATGGACGCAGAGCGTTTTGAGCAATATCTTGAAAAGCGCCTAACTAAGCTAGATACCCCAGAGCTAAAAGCACAATTTATTGTCAGCTATCAAGCGCGTTTGGCATCTGCAGAGCAAAGCATCTTGCTGCGCAAGCTAATGGCAGAGCACAAAGCGGAGAAAATAGCAGATAAAGAGCTTAAAACAGCGACCCTTGAAAAAATTACCGCCGACAACAAACTTAAGCAAGTACGCATTAAGCAAATGCAAGACTTGCTGGCTGATGCTCAAAAATAAAGCATTAAGCGCCCAGCCGTTAGCTTTCAGCTGTCAGTTAGAACAAAAGCAAGCACCACAGCCCATGGCTAGGGTGCTTTTTATTGGCAGATCGCTGACGGCTTATACCAATCTAAGTAAGTATATGGTCAGTTTGTATTAAGTAAAAAATTAAGGACTATTTTTGCCACGGAATCCACGGAAAAAAGCAAGAGCGAAAAGTGATAACGAATCAAATACTGCTAATGGTAAGGGCTCCCCTACTAATAGTTGGGTGTTTGGCTCTT
>NZ_JBQDEX010000086.1:0-12469 GCF_052084945.1 Oceanisphaera sp. | reverse complement strand
TTCCGTGTTCTTCCGTGGGTTCCGTGGCGAAAAATTTTGATCAGTTAGTTTTACATATTGGTATTAAAGCTTACCGCTGCCCTAGGGCGCCACATCACGGTCTATGGGCTGCTGTAACGAGATCAGGGTTTCGGTGGATTGGATTTCATCAATCACTTGAATTTTATTCACCAACACTTGCTGTAACTCGTCAATGGAGCGGGTCATTATTTTGATAAATACATTGTAATGGCCTGTGGTGTAGTAAGCCTCAACCACTTCTGTTAGCTGCTCTAGCTTAGCCAGAGCCACTGGGTAGTCGCGAGCACTTTTTAGAATAATACCAATAAAGCAACATACGTCATAACCTAGCTTTTTTGAATTCACTTGCACGCGTGTGCCTTCAATAATCCCTGCCTGCTTCATTTTTTCTACCCGCACATGAATGGTGCCTGGGCTGACGGAAAATCGCTTGGCCAACTCGGCATAGGGCGTGCGAGCATTCTCCATGAGTGCCATCAAAATCGATTTATCTAAATTATCGATTCGATAATGCGAGTCGCTTTTTTCCGTCATATTTTGATGATCCCTTAAAAATAAGCAGTTACTTTAAGTAATTTAAGCCAATGTGAGAGTTTTTTCTATCTAATGTTGAGTTAATGAGGGATTTGCCTGATGATTTACTAATACCAACCAGCAACCTAGGTAAATGACATGAAGCAATCCTATATTGAACGACAACGCCAAATCCGCTTTGTGCGAGAGTATTTCTCTGATCAGCTGGCGCAAAAGCTCAATTTATTGGAAGTGCAAGCGCCGATATTGAGTCGCCTAGGTGATGGTATGCAAGATAACTTATCTGGCTCAGAAAAAGCAGTACAGGTAAAAGCTAAAGCAATTCCTGGGTCGGTATTTGAAGTCGTGCATTCGTTGGCTAAATGGAAGCGCCATACTCTAGCTCGTTTTGAGTTTGCTGCCGGTGAAGGAATTTATACGCACATGAAAGCGCTGCGCCCCGATGAAGATAACCTTAGCCCAATTCACTCTGTCTATGTCGATCAGTGGGATTGGGAGCAAGTCATGTCGGTTCAAGAGCGCAATGTTGATTTTTTAGTGCGCACCGTTGAACAAATTTACGATGGCATTAAAAAAACAGAATTAGCGGCGGCAGGTGAGTTTGGTTTAACGCCTTTCTTGCCAGATCATATCCATATTTTACATGCCGAAGAGCTACTCACCCGTTACCCTGATCTAGATGCCAAAGGGCGTGAGCGCGCGGTGGCTAAAGAATTTGGGGCGGTATTTTTAGTCGGTATTGGCTGCGAATTAAGCCATGGTGAGAGCCATGATGTGCGCGCACCAGACTACGATGACTGGTCAAGCCAAGGTAAAGAGGGCTTATGTGGCCTAAACGGCGATATTTTGGTGTGGAACCCGATATTAGAAAATGCTTTTGAGTTATCTTCTATGGGCATTCGGGTTGATCAAGACGCCCTTAACCATCAGCTGGCGCTAACGGGTCAAGAAAGCCGAGCTAGTCAAGAATGGCATCAAGCTTTGTTGGCCGGTAAGTTACCGCAAACCATTGGTGGCGGTATTGGTCAGTCACGTTTAATTATGCTGTTATTGCAGCTATCACATATAGGGCAAGTGCAATGTGGTATTTGGCCTAGTGAATTACATGAGTCAGTTGCAGACTTGTTGTAGTTGGCTTGATGTATTAACAATAAAAAATGGGAACCCTTGGGTTCCCATTTTTGCTGAAAAATAGCCTACGAGAGGTGAGGTCTTAGTAGCTGATAGTACAGGTTTGTAGCTTCTCGTTAAGAAATTGCATTACTTGATGACGAGTCACTATACCCACGACTTTACTGTCTTCTATTACTGGGTACAGTTTTGGTTTGGCGCCACCCATTAAGCGAGCAAGCTCAAACACATCACTGTCGGGGGAGACTGTTAGCGGCTCTTTATACATTAAATCATTAACAGTAACCCGGTTATCGCAGTGATAACTGGCTTTTACTAAGGTAGGAATACAGTCTTGCTCAGAAAGAAAGCCGATAATTTTGCGCTGCGTATCTACTACCGGCAGGCCGCTTAAATCAGAAGACAGTAATTTGTCTAATGCCTCTGTAATCGACATGTCAGCCGTTAGCATGGGTATGCTGCGTCGCATAATTTCACTTACCGTTGCCATTACCATTATGATTCTCCTTGTATATGGCTTCTTCATGTAGACCCTGCATAAGATCTGCTGAAAAGACTCCCATTGAGTGTGCCATTCTTTTGCTGTGTAGCCAACTAGAACCGAACACCAGAGATTGGTATCTAGGTAGTATAGTGCACAGCCAAGAGAATATTATAGTGATGGTGCTATGTTAAGGTTGCTCAAAAGGTCAGATCTTGGCGAGTGCTGAACAAGATCTGACCTGCTTTATCGCTAACTTAGGCTAACGCTTAAAAGCGATAAGGAAACCGCACGCTAACCACATAGTCGGGTGCGTCTGGTGTTAAACCTGAAGCCCAGTTGACCACCATAGATAAATTTTCATCTATGGCCCAAGTGACACCCATTCCCATGGTAGCCGAGTTACCACTTGTACCAGTTATTTTTTTCAAGTCGCTGCCATTAGAGCTCTGTTTAGCCTCAAAGTTAAAGCTTTGGTTAAAGCTTAGCGATAAGCTAAGGCGCTCGCTAAGGGCAAAGGCCATGCCTAACCCATAACCAAAAGAATCACCT
Source organism: Oceanisphaera sp. (assembly GCF_052084945.1). Classification (NCBI taxonomy): domain Bacteria; kingdom Pseudomonadati; phylum Pseudomonadota; class Gammaproteobacteria; order Aeromonadales; family Aeromonadaceae; genus Oceanisphaera; species Oceanisphaera sp. The sequence continues at coordinate 9,750 of NZ_JBQDEX010000086.1, read as the reverse complement.
AATTTCACCTCACCTGGGTCTTTAGTGGGGCCAGCAGATACATCATCGAAGCTGCCTTTTAAGTAGTGGTTGTAATTAATGCTGGTAAATAAAATGGCTGGATCCACGGTTTTAACGGCAGAAAAACCCGTCGAGAGGCCCCATAAACCGCTACCGGTGGCTAGCTCTGAAGGTACATCTTGTAAGTTACTCGGGTTGTTAGGAGTATTTGGAATACCGTAAGGATCACGGCCAGTGGGGGCTGTTACTCTGAAGTTCCATACTAAGTCGGGACGGCTGCTGGTTTCGGTGAGCAGTCGATAGTAAACCGCAGCGCTAATATCACCAATATTACCGCCGGCTAGGCTATCAAAAACTTTTAAGTTGTCATTACTATCTTCATCAGTCGCGGTGTAGTCCATATAGCGATAAATATAGGGTATTTTTAACTCGGCTTGCCAGCGATCATTAAAGGTATAGCGGCCGGTTAGATCCATTGTCCACTGGTGAGAGCGAATACGGTCAGTATCTATTTTGCCTAAAAAAATAGCATCGGCAAAGGTTAAGCCGCGTAACAGTAATTGCTTGTGATCATAATAGGCATAGCTAAAGCCAAGCTCTAAGCTGAGCTTGCGGTCGAACACGTTGTGTTGCTCTATTAATAAGTCTTCGGTAGAGCGGCTAGGAGCAGGGCTTTTACGCTCGCCGCTGGCCCGAGTACCGGTATCAACTGATGTCGTAGGCACTTGTTGGCGAATAACCAATTGGCTTTGTAAGTTGTGCAGTAATTGATTTTGCTGAATCAGTTGCTGGCGCAAATTATCAATTTGTTGTTGTAATAATGCCTCTTCAGAGGCTAAAGAGGCATTTTGTGCTATGGCAGTGGTAGAAGTAAAGCCTAGGATAGCTAAAGCAAAAGTTATTTTGTTCATGCGCATTCCTTGCGAGTAACGAGTTTACTATTACTTGATCCCCATTGGCAGCTGATGCATTAAGGTCTTTGCTAAATCAGTATAAGCGGCAGGGGTATCTCCCATATAAATCTTAGCCTGATTAGACAATAGTTTATGATTGCCGTTAATGCTAAATTGTTGTAAAAAACCTTTATTACCGTCACCGCTTCGCACCGTTTGTGCCGCCGTTACATGACCATCTTGTGAGGTATATTCCATACCAATACCGCTGCCGTTAAACTGGTAACTCACAGTGTGACCATTAAAGGTATTAACGCGGTAGTGACCTTTGTTAAGCACAGTACCCTGAGGTGACATACCACCCGAGAGCAGCATAAAATCGTTAATGCCCTGGTTAGCATTACCAGCAATTTGTGCAACTTGAACCACCCCACTGCCGTTAGGTGCATTGCTGTTGGTATTATGTTGACCTGATTCTGAAGTTGAGACATCGCCAGCGCTGCTATAGGTACTAATAGTGGGCTGGTTAGATGCTAAATTAACATTTAATTGCATACCATTAGTAATCATGGTGTTACCAGGGCCGGCAATAGTAGTAATAAACTCAATACCAAAATAATGAGATCGTGAGTTGGCCGCCATGTATTTACCGCGTTGGGCTCCTAATACCTCATCACTGAGTAATACCCCTACTTCGTTATTGGTAAATAAGGTGGGCACTTCAGTGGCCTGGGCCATTCCTATGGCTGATGTTAACGCCAGCAACCCTGCTATACGTTTCATAATTACCTCACAATAAGTCTTTGTAATTAAAGCCAAACTCCATTAGGGCTGCATCAGAAACAGGAACAAAACGTCCGTCTCTTCCTCTAGCCGTGAGTGGAAGAGCTGGGTTTGCTAAGCTTGCGTGCTTATCATATCCCTTACCTATAATGGCTAGCACTATGTTATTCCAGCCAGCCAAAAACTCATCCATTTCAACTATTTTGTTACCTAGAGCAGGATCAGCTAAATAAACTCTTCCTTCGCTATCTACTTTTTTTAATACTACAAAGTGATGAAAGCCTTTTATATTAAGAAGTACAACAGATGGAATTTTAAGTTTATCTATATCTTGTGCTTTAACTTTAAATCCTTTTGCTTTCATACCCAGCATTTCAACATAGTTTTTCATGTCTAGCATAGAAAAACCATATTGAGATACTGCCTTAGGATCAGCCATAGCGAGCATGCCATCCATTACCCATTTTTCATTTGTATGTTGATTATAAGAATACTTTAAAATGGTAGCCACTGAGGCTGCGCCACAACTAAAGTCTGTTTGTTGTTGCTCTATACCTATAAATCGACGTTCTGCAATGCTAGTTACTTTTTTACTAGCGCCACCAATGCCTGGTACTATGCCCGTCATATTAATATTAGCGGCTGTTGCGGGGTAAGATAACGCAATGATAAGACTTATAAATAATGGTTTCATTGATGTATCCCTTAATGTAAATTAAAATAAAGGCTCCGGTTATCCGGAGCCAAGGGACAAAGTTAGAAGTTACCTACACTTAGCGCTAAGCTATTGCTTTGCAGGTTATTAGAGCCTGAAGTTACGTTAACACCCACATTACCGGATGCATTATTTAATGAATTACTGAGTATCGAGTCGTTTAAAGACTCGGCTGTTACTGTTGAGTTAACCACTACATCGTTATAGCTAGTAACGGTAATATCACCTAAATCTGCTTCCAAGTCAGACGCAAAAGAGAAAGTTCCGTTATCATCATTATTATTGTTATCATCGAAGTCTAAGTGGCCAGCATAAGTATTACTACCTACATTATGACCAGTGTTATTATCGCTAAGCCAAATCTCTGGATAAACCCCTTCAACTTGATCCATGGTGCCCGTAATATCAACGGTACCTGCGTCTAGGGTCATTGAACTGGTTAGAGTTTGTACTTCATCTGCAAGCTTAGGTTGGTTAAGTGTATTATTACCCATGGATACTTGTTTATTATCCACGGTGGCAATGGCAACACTGGCCCCCACACCATAGGATGCAGCAAAGTTATTGGCCTGTACGTTACTGTTACCTGAGGCTACGTTCACTCCCACATTACCGGCAGCATTATCAAGCGAGTCGGTTATGTGAGCATTATTAGTAACACCAGTGTTAATTGTAACATTACCAGAGGCAAGTTGGTCGGTACCAATTTCGGCATCGACAGAGGCTCCTACTTCAATCCACTCACCTAAGAAACTGAGTACGCCTGCACCGTCACCCTCTTGGCTTGCTGCGAACCTTTGTAGCTCTGGAGTTGACTCCTCGTCCATTGGTATTTCAGTCTCAGGAACTGTAGGAACAACCGTCGCTTCGCTATTGCCTAATACTGTCATGGCGGCATTATTCGCTTGCACGTTGTTGTCACCAGCAGACATGTTAATGCCTATATTACCTGCTGCACCATCACCTGAGCCATCGCCTAATTGTGAATTATTAGTATGTAGGTAGTTTTGTGCCGCTCGCTTACCGTTTTCACTTGTACCAGCCGCATTATTTTGTCCTGTAGATTGCTGTGCGTTATCAATAATAGCTGATGCTTCTTGATTAACGCCTACCAAGCCTAGCATGTAGGTACGGCCTAGCTTACCGATATCAGTTTGGATATCGACTCGCTTATAAATATCTACACCTGTGGGTACATCACCCTCTTCTTGGGCGTTGGCATATCCACTTAAACCTAACATTACTACGGCTGCTACTGGGGCTATAATGAATTTTTTCATTGTCTCTCTCCTTGATACAACTTTATTTATCACGATCTATTTTTATAATAATAAGTGACGTCACTTATTATTTGATGGGCATAGATACCCGGTTTACTGCTACATTGCCACTACCGGCAATTTGGTTTACTTGAATGGAGCCTGAGGCTCCTTTCAGAGCATCTTTGTCTAAATACACTGTGTTATTAAATGGGGCTTCAGGGGCTGCTTTGTTATCAGTAGGCAAGTGCACCATAAGTGCAGCATCTGATATCACTTCTATGTTATTTCCAAAAGCGATGGCTATATCATTTAGTTGAGCGTTTCCTGAGCCAGCAGCTTGATTAATGGCTATGATTCCTTGTGCGTTATGTAAGGTATTTCTATTTATAGTTGCGCTAGATATACCGGTTATAGACGATGGACGTACTTGTATAACTGATTTGTTAATTGCTTTAGCATTTTTGCCTATGGCTATACTAGCAATATTAGTTTGTGCATTATTACTGCCGGCGGCCATATTAATGGTAGTAATGCCATCAACATTATTTAAACTGTTTGGTGCTATGTGAGATATATCTTGGTGTAGGTTTTGTGCTGCTATATTAAAAGAAGCAAATAATAAGGTAACAGTGGCGCAATGTACTGTTGTGGTGGCTACTATTTTTATACTGTCTTTTAACATTTTGTGCTCCTACACCAAAAAATAAAATATTGAATAGTGCTGTAGTTGTAGGTAGCAAGAGTCAGGCCAATTTTTAAGTTGTTGATATGTATAATGTTATACTTTTGTTGAGCTCATCAGTCGTCTCAATTAAGAGACGCTTTTTGTTAGGTTATTAAATAAATCTTTATTAAACAATCACTTATAGATGGTTCTCACTATTATGATAAGTTATCAAAAATGAGACGCTACTATTTATGCTCTCTGCTTTACTTAAATCAGGCTCAGAGCCCGCCAAGTTGCTTGTTATCGTCTAGCCTTAGATCACCTTGAATTTATAGTCGCAAGGAAGAGCGCATGGATAACAGCATGGATGACAGACGACAGCAGAGCCCCATTCTCTTTATATGTCATAGCGATCATGACGTTGTTAATCAAATTCGTAAGATGGGCTGGCAGCTTCGTCAAGTAAAGTACCTCACTCGTTCGCCTTCAGCCCCTTCTGTAATGGAGGGGGTGCAAGTGGGGGTGATTGAGCTGAGTGAAATCATCAATATCGATACGGTAGAATCATTTGTTAGGTCTCATGCAGACGTGTTTTGGCTGGCAATGGTAAACAAGCCTTACTTAAGCAGTCACGCCGTGCGTTATTTACTGAAAAACTACTTTTATGACTTTCATACCAGCCCGCCGGATTTCACTCGGTTACAATATATGTTGGGTCATGCCTTAGGGATGGCAAAGCTGTGTGCATCACCACAACCTCGCCCTATCACACCTGTGCTTAGCCAAGGAGTGCTGGGGCAAAGTCAGTGTATGGATCATTTAAAGCAGCAGCTAAAAAAATTGTCTCGTTGCCAACTGCCGGTACTTATTACAGGTGAGAGTGGTACGGGTAAAGAGCTAGTTGCAAAAGAATTACATTATGGCTCTGAGTGTGCACAGGGCCCTTTTATTCCTGTTAACTGTGGAGCCTTACCTGCTCAATTAGTTCAGTCGGAGTTGTTTGGACACGAAAAAGGGGCTTTTACCGGCGCCACACAATGTAAAATTGGTAAAATAGAAGCCGCGAATAATGGTTCGTTATTTCTTGATGAAATTGGTGATTTACCATTAGAAGAGCAAGTTAACTTATTACGATTTCTCCAAGAAAAAACCATAGAAAGAGTAGGCTCTCATCATTCTATTCATTTAAATGTGCGAGTGATTGCAGCTACGCATGTGGATTTAGAAAAAGCGGTACAAGAGGGGCGTTTTCGGGAAGATCTTTATTTTCGCCTTAATGTTATTCGCTTAAAAATACCACCGTTACGCCAGCGAGGAGAAGATATTTTATTGCTAGCCAGAACCTTTTTGCAACAACAGCAAGATAATAACCGACTGGATTTTTCTGAACTTGCCGAGGTAGCTATGCTACAACACCGGTGGACAGGTAATGTGCGAGAGCTACTTAATCGGGTACAAAGAGCCTCAGTCATGGCTTCTGGGCGTTATATTCAACCCCTTGATTTAGAAATAGAATCGGGCCCCCCAGCAACAGACGGTGAGTGTTTAAAAACGATTCGCGAAGAAGCTGAACGTGATGCCTTGTCACGGGCGCTTACGAAATCGCAGGGCAAAGTAAGCTCGGTGGCGAAGCAGTTAAATGTATCGCGAGCCACTTTGTATCGATTGTTAGATAAACATAGCTTGCTATAAATGAGCTTGCCTACCAACTGATTAAAGGGCATTGCATTCAGTTGTCTGTGTTTGTCTGCATTTTTGTTATCCTGCTCCTTCACTAAATAATAGGGTGTTGGATAATGTCGAGTGCCACCAAGGGATTTGCCCCTCGTTCTTTGCTACGGCTGGTGTTAGTTGCCTTTACGGTGGTGTTGCTGCCACTTATTTTGTTGGTAATCCAAAATGGCCGTAGTTTAGAGCGTGTGATTCTTTTGGCTCAAGATGGCATAGAAAGTGCGGTTGTAGATACACGACGGGCATCAGATATGAACGACTTGGCACTGGAAATGGAGCGTGCTATTCGCCGCTATGTTGTACTAGAAAACCCCGAATTAAGAGACTCTTACTTACGACTGCTCGCTCGTTATCGTCTGGAGCTAGAGCAATTATTGATGGGTATTGATGGAGGGGTGCTCGGTGAGTCATTACAACATCAATTGGTATATTTAGTGGACTTGGCCCAGGCCAATAATGAGCAAATTAGAGAGCGGGTGGTCATCTTTAATGCTTTTAGTAGCACCACCTTAGCGCTCGACAAGTTAACACGTGGCCAAATTGATGAGCGCATTCAGCAAGAGCGCGAGCATGTTATTGTGATGCGCCAACAATTATGGGTGCTGAGTGCAGCTTTAGGTGGTGCTAGTTTGTTGCTGGCATTGTTGTTTACGTATTTGATTATTCGTCCAGTGCGGCAGCTAGAGCAACGGATTTTAAATTTAGGTGCGGGGGTGTACCCCGAGCAAGTACCTATACGTGGGCCCGCCGAATTGGTAGCTTTAGGTGATAAACTGCATTGGTTGCACACGCGTTTGTGTGAGCTTGAAGCACAGAAGCTACAGTTTTTACGCCATCTTTCTCATGAGTTAAAAACCCCTCTGGCAAGCCTTCGCGAGGGGGCGGATCTACTTATAGAGCAGGTAACAGGCCCCTTAAATACTGACCAGCAAGAAGTGTGTGAGTTATTGGTGCATAACAGCTTTCGTTTGCAAGAACTGATTGAGCAGCTGTTAGACTACAATCGTATTCAACAAGTGCAAGTGCATGAAGAGCCGGTAGCTGTTGCCCCATTATTGGAACAAAGCTTAGATGCGCATCGGCTAACAATTGATAATAAATCACTGCAAGTGAGCGTTGATTTGATCAATGTATGCCCTTTTGCAGATAGTCATCGATTAAAGTTAGTGCTGGATAACTTAGTTTCTAATGCCGTGAACTACGCTGATGTGGCCGGGGTGTTAGACATTAATGCCACTCTTAGTGGGCAAGATTATATATTGACCGTAGCAAATACGGGGCAGCCGATACCTGAGCAAGATAGAGACCGTATTTTTGAACCTTTTGTTCAGGGAACTCAGGTAAGAAAAGGGGTACTTAAAGGCTCGGGCATTGGGTTAAGCATTGCCCGCGAAGCGGCTGAAAATATGGGAGGGCAATTAGTTCTGAATACGAATGTGACCGATTTGGTGTGTTTTGAATTGCGCCTCCCTCATGATAATAATACAGGAATTAAAGATGAATAAAGCAGGGTATAGCGCATTATTAGCGTTGATGTTGGCCGGCTGTAGCATGCCTTTTTCAGTTTTTCAAAAAGCAGAGACTAACGATGCTAAGGTGAGTAAAAGTGTGCCCCGTATGTCGTTAAATGATTGGGTGCAGTTGTCAGATAAAGTGATGGCAAGCAATGACGGTCAAAGACAATTAGCACTGAGCCAGCTAAAAAATAAGCCGTTAGAGCAGGCATTATGGTTAAGCCATCCTAAGTCGTCACAAAGCGAGCGAGCACAAGCACAAACGTTATTTAATAAAAACCTACCTAGTATTGTTCCTAACAGCCAACCCTTTTTTAAAGTATTTCAAGCATATAATGACGCGCTGTTGCAGCAGCAGCGATACTTAGCTGAGCGTCAGCAACATATTAATAATCTCACTCGAAAGTTAGATGAGTTGGCCAATATTGATCAGCAAATTAACGAGCGTAAATTTCGTGAGTCGATGCGATGAAACGTAAAGCTAGAATATTGCTTGTAGACGATGATGTAAGCTTGTTGAAGCTGCTCGGTCTACGCTTAAAGAGTGAAGGCTTTGCGGTGGTTACGGCGGCAAGCGGTGCTGAAGCATTAGCGTGGCTAGAGCAAGAACGTCCCGATGTGGTGCTGAGTGACTTGCGCATGGATGGTATGGATGGCTTAGCATTGTTTGATCGTATTCAGCGTCAACATGTTGGCTTGCCGGTGGTGATTATGACCGCCCATGGCTCTATTACTGATGCGGTTAGCGCGACTCGCTCAGGGGTGTTTGGTTTTTTAACTAAACCCATCGATAAAGAGGCGCTACGTAAAACCATTAATGAAGCGTTAGCGGTTTCATTACCAGCTATGGCAGATGATTGGCAGCAGCGTATTATGACGCGCAGCCCGATTATGATTGCGTTATTAGAGCAAGCTCGTCGTATGGCGCCACTGGATATTAGTGTGTTGATAACCGGTCCTTCGGGATCAGGGAAGGCCCTAATGGCGCAAGCTCTACACGAAGCGAGTCCGCGTCAAGATTATCCTTTTATTGTACTCAATTGCGGTGCCATGACTGAGCAACTCTTAGAATCTGAGCTGTTTGGCCATGTTAAAGGTGCTTTTTCTGGCGCTACCTCAGATCACCCTGGGGTATTTTTAGCGGCCAAAGGCGGTAGCTTGCTGTTAGAAGAAGTGGGTGAGTTAACGCCTAGGTTACAAAATAAATTGTTACAAGCTTTGGCACAACAAGAGGTACGCCCACTAGGTTCTACTCAGGGCTGTGCAACGGATGTGCGTGTGCTGTCCTCTACCAACAAAGACTTGGTTACTGCGATGGAGCAGGGGGAGTTTCGCGAGGATCTATTTTACCGCCTAAATGTAGTTAATCTAAGCTTGCCTGCCTTACGAGAGCGAGCAGAGGATATTCCATTACTCGCTCGTCACGCACTAGAGCAATTAAAAATGCGTCAGCCAACGCAAGTGACTGGCTTTTCTCCCGAAGCACTTTCTCTGCTGGCCACCGCTGACTGGCCTGGTAATGTACGTCAGTTATTAAATGTGGTTGAGCAATCGGTGGCTATGGCCTCGGCGCCTGTTATTGCGCCGCAATTGTTAGAAGGTATTTTGGCCGGAGTAGATGACCAATTTCCGACGTTTAACGAGGCACGAGCTGAGTTTGAGCGTTTATACCTGCATAAAGTTCTGCGCATGACAGAGGGTAATGTTAGCCAGGCGGCAGGCTTAGCTGGGCGTAACCGTACTGACTTTTATAAACTATTGAGCCGACATGGCATAGAGGCGGGTACCTATAAAGAAAAGCGCCCCCCCAAATCATAAGGGGCATTAGTGCCCTAACCTGCGAACAACATAAGCAAACTGCGGAGTGATAAATGGATAATAAAGCCTGGGCATTATGTTTTTTAGATGAAGGTGTGGCCTTATCGGTGATCAGCCGTAAAGAAACCCGCTGCCAGTGGCTACAGGACGAAGAGCATGCTTATGAGTATTTGCTTAATGACTATGTACATTATGTGGCTGAGCTTGGCGAGCTAGACCCCGAGCAAACGGCGGTTGCTAAAGCACGTTTTGCGCTATTAATGGAACAATATCCAGAGCCCGAAACCTTAACTGAATATATCAATGATTTAACTGTGGGGCTTACGCGTATTTTGTGGTTTGGTCCGTTATCGGCATTGGCCGAAGA
>NZ_JBQDEX010000085.1:0-12588 GCF_052084945.1 Oceanisphaera sp. | reverse complement strand
CAGGGACGTCATGTGCTGAGCGCCACAGGGAGGTGCTTGCAGCGTGTCGGTGGAGGAGGCCCTTTGTTCGGCCTGTACTGTGAAGCTAAATAGATCAGCTAGTTTTCCAGATTGGTATAAGTGCTGTAAGTGATGAGAAAGCAAAAAGCCCGCTCAGTGAGCGGGCTTTTTAATGTGTGGTGCGTCCTAGTGGATTCGAACCACCGACCCCTACCATGTCAAGGTAGTGCTCTAACCAACTGAGCTAAGGACGCAGCGCATTAATGATTGGTACGCCCTAGTGGATTCGAACCACCGACCTCTACCATGTCAAGGTAGCGCTCTAACCAACTGAGCTAAGGGCGTATACTGCATTAAGCGAGCGCCATACTAGCCAAGGCATGGGGAGGAGGCAAGCCTTTTTTGTGGTTATACAAGAAGATGCAATGCAATTGTCTGAGTTGTGGTCAAAGTGGTGAAAGTTCGCACCGTTTTAAAAAACGCTGCCACACCTTGGCGTGCTCAAGGGTCAGTTGCCGATAACGGACATACACCTGACTGTTTAGCCCTTGGGCCACCTGTTGGCGATAATGTTGCATCAGATCTTGCTTCTCGTCTGGTGGTGTGAGGCTAAGGGCGAGTAAGGGCGCTAACTGCACAAACTGGCGATCAATTTGCCCTAAGTAGCGCTGAATGTCTTTTATATAATAATGCTGCATGGCGTTGCGTAAACGTTTAGCGTCTTCTGCCCCTGCTCGGCGACAATCAACAGTGCTTAACTGCTGCAAAAACTCTGTGCTCTGCTCAAGATAATGAGCCGCACTGTGCAGTGAGTAAAACAAACGACCTAAGTAATGATTTTGATATAAGCCTGCCAGTGCCTGATTGAGTAATTCGCCACTCATGGGTTGAAAGGGCGTCTTATGGTGTGTTTGCTGATACAGATCAGCAAACAAAGACCAAGCGTGCAGTGTATCTTGATAGCCGGGCTGTTGTTGAAAGGGCAGTGTTTGTTGTCTGGGGGTGAGGGCGGCTCTTAGCTCTGGCTCTGCTATCATCATATTCCAGAAAAATCCGGGTAATAGCGGCTGTTTTTGTTCACTAATGTTAGCAAGCCAGGTTAGCAACTCAGCATCGGCATGTTGAGCTTGGCAGGCTTGCAGTCCATATTGAAATTGCAGGTGATAGAGCAGTTGGCCTGCTGCACTTTGGCTTTTGCCTACTGGGCCGTTATGTTCGGCCACCAATTCAAATAAACCCTCGCATTGCCCCAGTTGCAGGGCATCTAACACACCACTGCTAATTGGCTCTTGATGAGCGACAAGTAAGCGCTGGTTAGGTAAATCTGGCAGCGCGGGCACCGGCGTTAAGGTCGGCTCGTCCACTTGTAATACATGAGCCAGGCGTGCTAAATAGGTTTGAAAGTGACTTTCTAGCTCATTTTTAGGGCTACATGCCATCAACCAAAGGCAGATTAGCCCGACTATTATGTTCGACCCGCGCATAAATCACCCGTAATCGCCAAATTAATGAGAAAGCGGCTATGGATAATGCAATTAAAAAGCCCACCCAAAACCCGTGTGGTCCCATGGCGGGCACTAACCAATCTGTCATGCCCAATATTATGCCAATGGGTAAGCCGCATAACCAGAACGACGCAAAGGTGATATAAAAGATAGTTTGTGTGTCTTTATAACCCCGTAAAGCCGCTGCGGCAATCACCTGTGCCGAGTCTGAAATTTGATACAAAGAAGCCAGCAACAGTAAGCTTGCGGCTAGCTCAAGTACATCGCTGTTATCGGTATAAATGCCACCTATCCAATAACGTCCAGCCACGGTTGACAGTGCACACAATAATGCAATAAAGCAGCCAAACACAATCCCCACAATGCTAATGAGCTTAGCACGCTGTGCTTGGTATTCGCCTAGGGTATGACCGACGCGAATGGTGACCGCCATGCCTAAACTGAGGGGGATCATAAAAATAATACTAGAAAAATTAATGGCTATTTGATGACCGGCCACAATTTCAGTACCTAAAGGCGCTAATAGAAGGGCGACGACCGTAAATAAGGTCACTTCACAAAAAATGGCCATCGCAATAGGAAAGCCAAGGCGAAACAATCGGCCTATTTGCGGCCAATTGGGCGCGGTTAGCCGAGACAGTACGTTAAAGGGTTGTAATAAGGGAGACTTATGGGTGTAAATGACCATGCCCACTAGCATGACCCAAAAAACTAGCGCTGAGGCATAGCCACAGCCTACAGCCCCCAATTGTGGCAGGCCCAGTTTACCGTGTATCAATATGTAGTTGGTGGGGATGTTTACCAGCAAGCCAATAAAGCCGATGATCATAGTGGGCAAGGTAAAAGAGAGCCCTTCACTAAAGTTACGCAATACTTGATAGAGTGCATAGGCGGGCATGCCCCATAAAATGGCGTGCAAGTAACCAGCGGTTTTCTCCGCGAGTAATGGCTCTACATTCATCCAGTGCAGCGCCAGTGGTGAGTAATATAAGGCGAGCATGGCGGGCAGAGTGACCAATAGCGTCAGCCAAAAGCCTTGATGCACGGCACCGGCCACTTCACTTTGGCGACGGGCGCCATTTAATTGCGATATAATGGGCGTTAGCGCCATAATAACGCCTTGTACCAATAAAATGAGCGGCAACCAAAAACTGGTGGCAACGGCGACCGCCGCTAAGTCGGTGGCACTAACTTGGCCGGCCATAATGGTATCAACAAAGCTCATTGAGGTTTGTGCGACCTGAGCCACTAAAATAGGGGCGCACAAGCGCATTAAACGAGGAATTTCGAGCAAATAAGGCATTAAGCGCATGGGGTTTCTCACGGCAGTAAAAGAGCGATATTGACGCAAGCTTGGGCGTCTTTAATGGTAAAGTACTGCATATTTATCATTGGCTGGGAATATAACCTTGGTGGGGCGTTTTTCCCACTATTTTTAACTTATTTTTGTTCATTATTATAGTAAAGGAAGCAGCATGTTTACCGGAATCGTACAAGGTCAAGGCACAGTATTAGATATTATCGAAAAAGCCGATTTTCGTACTCATATAGTCCAATTACCTAGTGCATTATTACCCGGCCTTGAACTAGGTGCCTCTGTGGCACACAACGGCTGCTGCTTAACGGTGACCGCCATAGAAGGCGAGGCAGTCAGTTTTGACCTGATGCAAGAAACCTTGCGGGTCACTAATTTAGGCCAATTAAAAGTGGGCAGTCAGGTGAACCTGGAAAGGGCGGCTCGCTTTGGCGATGATATTGGTGGTCATGCGATGTCTGGCCATATTATCGGCATGAGTGCGTTATTGGAGCAGCAGGTTACGGAGACCAACACCACCTTGTGGTTTACTTTACCTGAGTCCCTGGCTAAATATGTGTTTACCAAAGGTTATATTGGCATAGATGGCATTAGTCTAACGGTAGGCGAAGTAACATCAGACCGCTTTGCCGTGCATTTGATCCCAGAAACCCTTGAGCGCACTAATTTAGGGCGCATTACCCCAGGGGTTCAGGTCAATATTGAAGTTGATCCCCAAACTCAAGCGATAGTTGATACTGTTGAGCGGGTACTTGCCCAGCGATAGCTCTAATACCAATAATCAAGCCAGAGGGCAGACGCTCTAGATATCGTCCTATCATAAGGGCGTATTTAGAGCGTTAATCTTTACATTGCTGTATTATGCCAACATGCAAGTGTTGATATTACAATATAGTAACGGTTAAAAAATCTGCTCATCGTCAGCATCAACCCTAAGTTCAACCTCATCAGTTTGTTCATTGCACACCAAGGTTAAATGCATAGGGTGGCAGCATGCGCTGCAATCTTCGATGTAGTCTTGATCTCCGCCACTGGCGTCTAGTGTGATACTAATGTGTTCAGCGCAATGGGGGCAGCGAATGGTTTTTTCAAAAAAGTGTTCCATTAATACTCCTGTGCTAACAATACAGCCTGTCTTTCTATACTAGCAAAGAAGCACTCGGCTGACCGCCGGCTATAACAGCCAGCCAAATAACGCCGCCCCTGTATGCTACGCCTCGCTTAATCCTCGGCTAGAGCGACCACCGTCTAGGGCGATGATTTGTCCGGTTAAATAGGTCGGTCCTGCCAGTAAAAATGCCACCGTTTCGGCAATTTCCTGGGCTTGGCCCAAACGGCCCATAGGAATACTGCTTAATACCTGCTGTTTTTGTGGCTCGCTTAGCTCATGTTCGGGCCAAATAATGGCCCCAGGGGCTATGCCATTCACCCGAATGTTAGGGGCTAACTCATTGGCAAGACCTCGGGTGAGGGTGGCGAGAGCATTTTTTGCCATACTATATAAAAGATGATCTTGTAAGCCCTTTTCAGCATGAATATCGACCATATTCACAATTGCTCCCTGAGAGGCTCGCAGCGCAGGCAATAAGGCTTGAGTTAAAAAGTAGGGCGCAGCAGCATTACTGCCCATCAGATCTTGCCATTGTGCAGGGCTGCTCTTGCCTAAAGGGGTGGGGTAGAAACTTGAGGCATTATTAATTAACCCATTCAGTTGTCCAAAACAATTGACTGCGCGTTCGGCCATGGCGGCCAGTTGCTCCAGTTGTGTTAAATCTTGGCAAATAAGCTGTACGCTATTAGGCCTGCGGGCATTCAGCTCTTGTTGCAAGGCCTGTGCTGCAGTCTCGCTCTTATAATAATGCAGTACTAATCGATAACCCAGCTGGTGCAAGTGGCGGCTTATTTCGGCTCCTATGCGCTTAGCAGCACCGGTCACCAATATCACAGGGGCAGACATGAATTCTCCTAGCGGTGATAACTAAAAAGTCGATTTTAGTCGTACAGCTCAATTGATTTGTTAACAAAGAGCCCATAGTGTTTGTAAGATGCTCACTGAGATTGCGACATATCTGTTAGCTTAACAGCGTAACCCTCTAATACCTAAACCGTTGCCGAAGAGGCTAGGAGTGCAAATGCTAGAACAACTTAAACAATGGTTGACGATAGATGATAGTGCTGCAAGTACACATAACGCGGCTAACAAAGACATGGCCATTACTGCTTTATTAAGTCAGGTTATGTTGGCCGATGGCGAAATTAACCCCGTAGAGCAACAACAACTTGAACGCTTAGTAACTAAACTCACGCAGCAAACCCCGGCTGTTATCCAGCAACTATTAGCGCAAAGTCGCGCACAACGAGACGATGTGGTCTCACTTTATGAATTTACGTCTCAGTTAAAAAATCTACCCATAGCAGAGCGAGAAGACATTTTATATAGCTTGTGGGCGTTGGCTTTTAGTGACGGCACATTAGATCCTGAAGAAGAAGGGGTGATCCGCCAAGTGGCCGAATTATTATATGTTCCGCACAGTCGCTTTATTTGGCTAAAACAACAGGCACAAGAGAAAGCTGATTTATAAAAACCCAAAGAGATAAAGCGGTTCAGCTTGCCTGTACAAGGCTAGCAGCAATAAGGTGATTCTGATAATATGCGCCCCCTCAATCTGTGTCGCCCTTATTGAATATAAAGGCGTACCACTCTGGCCACGTACGCCAGCGTGATTGAACGCAATGAAGCTTGTACATAATCTGGGTTCATTTTCATATACTACATGTGCGCTTTGGTAGGGTGCACCACTGTTAAGGACAATTCATGCCGACAATTACTCTTCCCGATGGCAGCCAACGCCACTTTGATCATGCCGTATCTGTGATGGATGTGGCGTTAGATATTGGTCCAGGTTTAGCCAAAGCCTGTATTGCTGGACGTATCGATGGTCAGCTGGTTGACGCTTGCGAATTAATTGAAGCAGATGCACAACTTGCCATTATTACCGCGAAAGACCAAGAGGGCTTAGACATACTGCGCCACTCTTGTGCTCACCTGCTGGGTCATGCCATTAAGCAACTTTGGCCACAAACCAAAATGGCGATTGGTCCCGTTATTGATAACGGTTTTTATTATGACGTAGACCTAGACCATACTCTAACCGAAGAAGATATTGCTAAGCTTGAAAAGCGGATGCAAGAGTTAGTAAAAACGAACTATTCGGTTATTAAGAAAAAAGTAAGCTGGCAAGAAGCTCGCGATCTCTTTGCACAGCGGCATGAACCTTACAAAATAGAAATCTTGGATCAAAACGTCAGCCAAGACGACCGACCAGGTCTTTACTATCACGAAGAATACGTGGATATGTGTCGTGGTCCTCATGTGCCCAGCATGAAATTTTGTCAACATTTTAAACTGCAAAAGACCTCAGGTGCTTATTGGCGTGGCGATTCAAAAAACAAAATGTTGCAGCGCATTTACGGCACCGCTTGGGCCGATAAAAAAGCCCTTAAAGGCTATTTGCTGCAACTAGAAGAAGCCGCTAAGCGTGATCACCGCAAAATTGGTAAGCAACTCGACTTATACCACATGCAAGAAGAAGCACCCGGCATGGTGTTTTGGCATAATGACGGCTGGACCATTTTCCGTGAGCTAGAGCAATTTGTGCGCGATAAGCTACGTGAATACGATTATGAAGAAGTAAAAGGTCCATTAATGATGGACCGCCTGATGTGGGAACGTTCTGGACACTGGGAAAAGTACGCCGATTACATGTTTACCACCAGTTCAGAAAATCGTGATTACGCCATTAAGCCCATGAACTGCCCAGGGCACGTACAAATTTTTAACCAAGGCTTAAAATCTTATCGCGATTTACCGCTGCGTATGGGGGAGTTTGGTAGCTGTCACCGTAACGAGCCCAGTGGGGCATTGCATGGGTTAATGCGCGTGCGTGGCTTTACCCAAGACGACGCCCATATCTTTTGTACCGAAGAGCAAATACAGTCTGAAGTGTCCGATTGTATCAAGCTTGTGTATGACACTTACCAGACCTTTGGCTTTAATGACATAGTGGTTAAACTGTCTACGCGCCCAGACGAGCGCATTGGCAGTGATGAAGCTTGGGATCAAGCAGAGCTTGCATTGCAAGATGCGCTAACTGCCGCCAACATCGAATATGAGTTACAGCCCGGTGAAGGGGCCTTTTATGGTCCTAAAATTGAGTTTACGCTGCATGATTGTCTGAATCGTGCTTGGCAGTGTGGTACAATACAACTCGATTTCGCACTACCTGGCCGCTTAGGAGCCAGTTATGTAGGTGAAGATAACGAACGGCATGTGCCGGTTATGATTCACCGTGCTATCCTAGGGTCAATCGAGCGTTTTATTGGTATTTTAATAGAAGAGTATGCGGGCCTATTTCCAACTTGGCTGGCTCCCACTCAGGCAGTGGTACTCAATATTACCGATAATCAGGCCGATTACGCACTCAATCTCACAAAAAATCTGAATAATCTTGGTATTAGAGCCAAAGCAGACTTGAGAAATGAGAAAATAGGCTTTAAAATCCGTGAACATACTCTGAAGCGGGTACCTTTTATGCTGGTTTGTGGCGACAAAGAAGTTGAAGCCGGCAAGGTAGCAGTACGTACCCGGAAAGGACAGGACTTAGGCACCTTCGATATCGAAGAGCTGAGCTTGCTATTACAGCAAGAAGTTCGTACTCGCGGAAAGAAAACAGTGGAGGATAGGTTATAAAAGGCGCTAAAAGAGGGAGCAAACCAGCTCCTCGCAATCGACTGAATGAAGAGATCCGACTACCAGAAGTTCGCTTAGTCGGCCTCGAAGGCGACCCTTTGGGTGTGGTTCCTATTGCTGAAGCATTGGAGACTGCAGCCACTGCTGGTGTAGACTTGGTTGAAATCAGCCCCAATGCCGAGCCGCCCGTTTGCCGTTTAATGGATTACGGCAAGTTCCTCTACGAGAAGAGCAAGGCGAGCAAAGAACAAAAGAAAAAGCAAAAACAGATACAGGTGAAGGAAATTAAATTCCGTCCCGGTACTGACGATGGCGACTATCAGGTAAAGCTACGCAACCTGGTTCGCTTTTTAGAAGAGGGCAACAAAGCCAAAATCACACTGCGTTTTCGTGGTCGTGAAATGGCGCACCAAGACCTCGGTTTCGATTTGCTCAACCGTATAAAAGCGGATTTGGACGAATTGGCCGTAGTTGAAGCCTTTCCAAAAATGGAAGGGCGTCAAGCTGTTATGGTGCTAGCCCCAAAGAAAAAACAGTAAGGTTTAACAAGTAGCTGGGTAATGTTACTCAGCTCACCTTGTCTGTTTGTTATTATTAACAATGCGGAGTTATTATGCCGAAAATGAAATCGAATAAAGGTGCTGCAAAGCGCTTTAAGAAAACCGCGAGTGGCTTTAAGTGTAAGCAATCACACACCAGCCATATCCTCACAAAGAAGAGCACCAAGCGTAAGCGTCAACTGCGCGGAACTAACTTGGTAGAAGCAGCTGATGTTGCTCAAATTTCTTCAATGTTGCCTTACGCTTAAGAGGATTCTAAAAAATGGCAAGAGTTAAACGTGGTGTAAACGCTCGCGCGCGTCATAAAAAAGTATTAAAGCAAGCTAAAGGTTACTACGGTGCTCGTTCACGCGTTTATCGCGTAGCAGTACAAGCAGTAACTAAAGCGGGTCAATATGCATATCGTGACCGTCGCACCAAAAAACGTCAGTTCCGTCAACTGTGGATTGCGCGTATTAACGCTGCAAGCCGTCAGAACGGTCTTTCATACAGCCGCTTCATCAATGGTTTGAAAAAAGCCTCTGTTGAAATCGACCGTAAGATCCTGGCTGATATCGCTGTACACGACAAAACCACCTTCACTGCTTTAGTTTCTAAAGCAAAAGAAGCGCTGGCATAAGTCGTTAAGTCGATAACATAAAAAAAAGGAGGCTTAGGCCTCCTTTTTTGTTGTCTGCAATTAAGTTCTATGGTGGCAGAAAAGCCACAAATCCTTTATTATCAATACCTTCAAATTTTTTAGTGTCTGCGTACGCGGGCAAGTGACGAGGAATACATGGATCAGCTGCAAGACGTAATCGTCAAAGCACAGGCGGAGATCCTGGCGGCCAGCAACGCCGGTGAACTAGATGAAATCCGGGTGCATTACATGGGTAAAAAAGGTTTTTTTACCGAACAATCTAAGGCCTTGGGTAAGTTATCAGCCGAAGAGCGTCCCGCTGCCGGCCAAGTGATCAATCAAGCCAAAAAAGCGGTTAATGATGCCATTAATAGTAAGCGCGAAGCGCTACAATTAGCGGAATTAAACCAAAAGTTAGCATCAGAAACGCTCGATATTAGTCTGCCGGGCCGTCAACAAGCCGTGGGTGGTTTGCACCCAGTAACGCGCACCATTAAACGCATTGAATCATTTTTTGGTGAGCTGGGCTTTCAGGTTGCTGAAGGGCCAGAAATTGAGGACGATTTCCATAACTTTGATGCGCTCAATATTCCAGCACACCATCCTGCACGCGCCGATCATGACACCTTTTACTTTAATCCTAAGCTGATGCTGCGTACCCAAACCTCGGGTGTGCAAATTCGCACTATGGAACATCAAGCGCCGCCGATTCGTATTATTTCACCGGGCCGCGTTTATCGTAACGACTACGATCAAACCCATACTCCTATGTTTCATCAGGTAGAAGGTTTATTGGTTGATGAAAACGTTAGTTTTGCTCAATTAAAAGGCGTATTGCACGACTTTTTAAATAACTTCTTTGAAGAAGACCTGCAAATTCGTTTTCGCCCGTCTTACTTCCCTTTTACCGAGCCTAGCGCCGAAGTGGATGTGATGGGCAAAAATGGCAAATGGCTAGAAGTATTAGGCTGTGGCATGGTGCACCCTAATGTATTGCGCTCTGTGGGCATAGATCCTGAGCGTTACAGTGGTTTTGCCTTTGGTATGGGCGTTGAGCGATTAACCATGTTGCGCTACGGCGTAAACGACTTACGCGCCTTCTTCGAAAATGATCTGCGTTTTCTTAAGCAATTTGGTTAAGCGGCTGGAGCAATAATGAAATTTTCAAAATTATGGCTGGAAGAATGGGTTAACACCGGCCTCAACACAGAAGCGCTTGCCGAGCAAATTACCATGGCAGGCCTTGAAGTTGACGGCGTAGAGCCAGCAGCAGGCGATTTTACCCAAGTCGTGGTGGGCGAGGTAGTAGAGTGTGGCCAACACCCCGATGCCGATAAACTGCAAGTGACTAAAGTGAATGTCGGCGGCGATGAATTACTGGATATCGTCTGTGGTGCACCTAACTGTCGCCAAGGGCTAAAAGTCGTGGTGGCGGTTGTGGGCGCTGTATTACCCGGTGACTTTAAGATCAAAAAAGCCAAGCTACGCGGCCAGGCTTCTCATGGCATGCTGTGCTCTTACAGCGAAATAGGCATAGATTTAGACTCAAGTGGCATTATCGAACTGCCAGCCGATGCCCCCATTGGCACCTGTATTCGGGAATACTTGCAGCTTAATGACGATATTATCGAAATCGATCTCACCCCCAACCGGGCCGATTGTTTAAGCATTGCCGGTGTGGCCCGTGAAGTAGGGGTGCTAAATCAGCAAGACGTTAACTGGCCTGAAATTCCTGCGGTGACCGCCACCATTGACGACTCGGTCAATATTCATCTCGCCGCCCCCGATGCTTGCCCGCGTTATTTAGGCCGTGTGGTTAAAAATATAGATGTGTCGGCACCCACCCCATTATGGATGCAAGAAAAGCTGCGCCGTAGTGGCATTCGCAGCATAGATGCGGTGGTGGATATTACCAACTTTGTATTGTTGGAATGGGGCCAGCCCATGCATGCCTTTGATCTTGCCACCTTAGAAGGTGACATTCAGGTGCGCATGGCTGAGTCTGGCGAAACGCTGACTTTACTCGACGGTAATGAAGTGACATTACAGCCAGATACCTTAGTGATTGCCGACAATAAGCAGGCGATTGCAATGGCGGGTATTTTTGGCGGTGAGGCCACAGGTGTGACCGAGCAAACCCGTGATGTATTACTAGAGTGCGCCTTCTTTAATCCATTGTCTATTACTGGCCGTGCCCGCCATTATGGCTTGCATACCGACTCCTCACACCGCTTTGAGCGGGGGGTTGATTATCAGCTGCAACATAAAGTGATGGAGCGAGCAACGGCACTCTTGCTGGACATTTGTGGCGGTGAAGCCGGCTCAGTAGTGGAAGCCGTAGCAGAAGAGCAGTTACCCAAGGCCAACACAGTTAGCCTGCGCCACGCCACATTAAACAGCTTGATCGGTATTGAAATTGCTGGTGAACAGGTGAGTGATATGCTGACCCGTTTAGGGCTAGCAGTCACCACCACGGCTGAAGGTTGGCAGGTACAAGTACCTAGCTATCGCTTTGACATTAGTATTGAAGAAGACTTGATTGAAGAAGTTGCCCGCATTTACGGCTACAACAATATTCCCGATCAAGCGCCAGTGGCAGGTTTAACCATGTCACAGCACAGTGAAGCTAAGCTACCGCTTAATCGCATAAAAGATGCCTTGGTTGATTTGGGTTATCAAGAAGCCATTACCTACAGCTTTGTGGATCCTAAACATCAAACCTTAATGTTTCCTGAAGTTAATACCATGGTATTGCCACATCCTATTTCGGCTGATATGTCTGAAATGCGTGTGTCACTGTGGCCGGGTCTTATTCAAGCGGCGGTATATAATCAAAATCGTCAGCAGCCTAGATTGCGTCTGTTTGAGCAAGGCTTAACCTTTATACCCGATGAAAGCGCCGAAAACGGGGTGCGTCAAACTCCCGTATTAGCCGGTTTAATCATGGGCTCTGTGGTAGGTGAGCATTGGGGCATGGCCGAGAAAGTGGTGGATTTTTACGATATAAAAGGGGATGTTGAAAGCCTGCTAGGCTTAACCGGACAGCCATTGGAATTTTCCGTTACCCGAGCCAATATCAGTGCGCTACATCCTGGTCAGTCTGCGGCATTAGTCTATCAAGGTCGCGAAGTAGGAACCTTAGGCGCCGTGCACCCAAGCTTATTACGAAAGTTGGGCTTAAAGTCTCAGGCCTATGTGTTTGAGGTTGAGTTGGGTCCGCTCACCCAACGTTTTGTGCCACAAGCGGGCAGTGTTTCTCGTTTTCCGGCGAACCGTCGTGACTTAGCCTTGGTAGTAGAGCAAAATGTTGCAGCAGGCGATATCCTTGATTTAGTTAGGAAAGTTGGCGGAAGTCAGTTAGTTGGCTTAAACTTATTTGATGTATACCAAGGTCAGGGCATTAGTGATGGCAAGAAGAGCTTGGCGCTTAGCTTGATATTACAAGATGCTCACCGTACTTTGGAAGAGAAAGAAATTGCTGATACGGTCACCCGTATTGTAACGGCACTTTCTGACGAGTTTGATGCTTCCTTGAGGGATTGATATGGCATTAACCAAAGCCGATTTAGCAGAGCAGCTGTTTAGTGAGCTTGGGCTATCTAAGCGCGATTCTAAAGAGATGGTAGAGGCCTTCTTTGAAGAAATACGCGTATCACTTGAGCAAGGCGAACAGGTTAAAATATCCGGTTTCGGTAACTTTGAGTTACGTAATAAAGGGGAGCGCCCAGGGCGAAACCCTAAAACTGGAGAAGATATACCGATATCTGCACGCCGCGTGGTGACCTTTAAGCCTGGGCAAAAGCTAAAAGCCCGAGTCGAGCACTTGTCACAACTTGATG
>NZ_JBQDEX010000084.1:0-12599 GCF_052084945.1 Oceanisphaera sp. | reverse complement strand
AAAGGGGGCCACTACACCGACACGCTACGGGCTAATACTATTCATCACGGCGAGGGAGGTGACTCTGTTTCCTCTTTATACTGCATTTAGATAGATCGATTATTTAGTGTGTTTGGTATTATTATGGGTGGTATGTTTAGATATTGTCTGAGGAGAAGGCTAAATGAACTGGATATTTCTTGGGGTCGCAATTGTTGCAGAAGTGGTTGCGACCTCTAGCTTAAAAGCAAGTGCGGGCTTTACGAAGTTATGGCCCAGTCTGTTAGTGGTTATGGGGTATACCGCAGCTTTTTACTTTTTATCACTGACCCTAAAGGTGATTCCTGTTGGTCTTGCCTATGCAATCTGGGCGGGGGTTGGAATCGTATTAATTTCTTTAGCAGGCTGGCTTATATTTGGTCAGAAGCTGGATCTAGCAAGTGTGATTGGGATGGCGCTGATCATAACTGGCGTAGTGGTTATCAACGTATTTTCAAGAGTTAGCGTACCTTAGCATTTTAAAAGTAATGCCTAAGACAAACCCGTGATTGTGAGCTTTAATACTCTTTCACCTTGGTTACATCCCTCCATTTTTACCACTGGTCATTACTTCTTCTCAACTGACTCAAAACAACGTTAACACATATAAGCTCATGAGATAAGTCTGAAAGCTGTAGGAGTCACTTGGCATAGAGCTGGGGCATAACAATATCATTAACTATACTCTATAATTAAAAATGGCATTGTTTATCCACTCTATATTTATGGCTGGCTTTTATGACGAATAATCCTGATAAGACCATCAGTGAAGCAAGGTTTCAAAGGCTTTTTGCTGATACGCAATCGATGTCTATACAAGGCTATCGCGTTGACGGGTCGGTCGTATATTGGAATGCCGCCTCAGAAAGAATTTATGGGTACTCTGCCAGTGAAGTGCAGGGGAAAACCCTCTATGATTTAATTATTCCTCAAGAGATGTTGGGTGATACTAAAAGAGCGGTTGCCTTGATGTTTGCTAATAAGCAAGCTGTACCATCGGCACGGTTGAACCTGAAACACAAAAATGGCAGCACGGTTCCCGTGTATTCTAGTCATACAGTGGTGTCGTTACCAAACGATGAGACTATCATGTTTTGTATGGATGCCGATCTGCGGGAGCTGGAAGTGGCAGAGGCTGAGGTGCAACGTCTTTACTACTATGATTCGCTAACGGGCTTACCTAATCGACGTTTAATATTAGAGCGTATTGCGAGCGCTATGCGCCACGTTAACAGTGACTGCCCGTGTGCTGCATTATTGATTGTTGATGTTGACAGCTTTCATAGTATCAATGACAGCTTAGGTTATAGCCATGGCGATAAAGTACTGATCAATATTGCCAAGGTGTTGCAGCAATATCGCTCTGCAACCGATGAACTTGCCCGCTTAGGAAAAGATGAGTTTGCTTTATTTTTACCCTGTGTTGCCTCGTCACCTGGTGCAGCAGCAGCGGAAGCTGAGCGACTGGCAACCACCATTATTAATACCCTAAAAATGTCGGTGGTCTTAGAAGGTAAGGCGCATCATTTGATGGCTTGTATTGGTATTGCTTTATTTGATCGGCCTAATCACTTATCGAGTGAGGAGCTGTTACGCCAAGCAAATATTGCATTAAAAATGGCGAAGCGCTCTAAGAAAAATAAGATACGCTTTTTTGATAAAAAAATGGAGCTAATGGTCAAAGAGCGTTTGAAAATTTCACAGGCACTCAACTGTGCAATTCAAAATAATGAGCTTGCGTTAGCTTTGCAGCCACAAGTGAATGCACAACGCGAGCTAGTGAGCTTTGAAGCGTTACTGCGCTGGCAGCACCCAGAGTTAGGGGTGGTTTCTCCCCTTGATTTTATTCCTATTGCTGAGGCAACAGGCAGTATTATCAGTATGGGAGACTGGGTGTTGGAGCAAAGCTGTTACAGGCTGGTGCGCTGGAGCTCTCAAAAAACTTATGAAGATATGAGTATTTCAGTCAATGTCAGCCCAGTTCAGTTTCGCAGTGGTCATTTTATTCAACGCGTGCAGAGTATTCTGGATAAAACTGGAGCAAACCCGAGGAAGTTACGCTTTGAGCTAACCGAAAACCTCATGGTTGACGACATAGATTTTGTTGTTAAACAAATGGAAAGCTTGCGTAGGCTGGGGATATCAATTTCTTTGGATGATTTTGGGACTGGCTATGCATCTCTTGCATATTTAACGCGTTTGCCCCTTGATGAATTAAAAGTTGATCGGGTATTTGTAAATAATTTAAATGAGAAAAAGCAAGGTGCACTGTTGGCCCAGACGATTATTAGCTTAGGCCGTAACATGAATTTGATGGTTATAGCAGAGGGAGTTGAAACGCAGGAGCAATTTGAGCGCTTGCGAAGTATGGGGTGTGAATATTTTCAAGGTTACTTGTTTGGTAAGCCAACCATTGAGTCTGATTTTTAATTGGCTGTTCACTCATATTAGTAAACATGGCGATGAATGATTCATCGCCATGTTTTTTATCAGCTGCTAGCGTACAACATGCAAGAAATGCATATGGTGCTCATATTGATCAATGATGTCTTCAATTACTTCCTCTTTAGACCAACCCATAATGTCGTAATCTTGGCCACCTTCCGTTAAGTGCACTTCGGCACGGAAGTACTCTTGGTCATTATTCGTTTTGCTTGTGTCCTCAGCCTCATTATTGGGGCGCACATAGGCTCGAGGATGCACTTCATATACAAAATTGGCTTCATCGGTATGCTGCACCTCTAATTTTATCTGCTTTGCAACGTGGTTGTTAATAATGGCGGTGTGATAGCCTTGCTTACGCAGTTCCTCAGCCACAGCTTCAAATGCGGCCAATACTACCTCATCAATAAAGCGATTAACGTGAGAACGACGGGGAAACATAACAATACCGCGTAAACGTCGCTGCCAACCCCCTTCGCTTTGTTGTTGGCGGGGTGGATGATGCACGGCACTTTGCTGACGCAGCACCCGCTTGGTGGAGTCGGTATCTAGGGCTTTTATTAAGCCCCAAAATGCAATTAGTAAGATCACCGAAAAGGGCAGGGCACTGACCAAGGTTGCGGTTTGTAGCGCATTTAAGCCATCACTCATTAATAGCGCAATGGCGACAACACCAGTGGAAGAGGCCCAAAAAATACGTTGCCATACCGGAGTGCGGGTTTTGCCACCCGATGCCAGCATGTCTACTACTAATGAACCGGAATCTGCTGAGGTAATAAAAAACAGCATCACCATAATAATGGCAATAAATGATAACAAAGATGAAAACGGAAAATGTTCTAAAAAGGCGAATAGCGCTAAAGAGCTATCGGCTTGTATAGTGTCAGCTAGGCTAGTAATGCCTTGTTCCATAATCATATGAATAGAGGTATTACCAAATACCGTCATCCATAAAAAGATAAAGCCCGATGGTACTAATAAAATACCTACCACAAATTGACGAATGCTGCGCCCACGAGAGACACGGGCAATAAACATGCCGACAAAAGGTGACCAAGAAATCCACCAGCCCCAGTAAAACACTGTCCAGCCGCCTAGCCAGTCAGTTTTGTCGTACGCATAAAGAGTAAAGGTCTTGCTCACTATATCCGAGAGGTAACCACCGGTATTTTCAACAAAGCTTTCTAAAAGCAATGCGGTAGGGCCAAAAATAAGTACTAATACCAGCAAGCAAACTGCTAAAAACAGGTTGGTTTCAGAGAGAATTTTTACGCCTTTATCTAAGCCTGATACTACAGACAGCGTGGCCAAGGCGGTAATGCCAACAATCAGTAAAGATTGCATATTGGCATTAATGGGCATATCAAATAAGTAATTTAGGCCACTGTTAATTTGCAACACGCCATAACCGAGTGTGGTGGCAATACCCAGTACGGTACTGATGATGGCGAAAATATCGACAGCATGACCAATAGGGCCGTAAATGCGCTCACCAATAAAGGGGTACAAGGCCGAGCGCAGGGTTAGCGGTAAGCCATGGCGATACGAGAAAAAAGCTAAAATTAATGCCACTGCAGCATATAAAGCCCATACATGTAACCCCCAATGGAAGAAGGTGATTTTAATGGCTTCGCGGGCTGCAGCAATGGTACCGGGTTCACCAGTTGGCGGAGTAAGAAAGTGCATCACAGGCTCAGCCACGCCAAAAAACATTAAGCCAATCCCCATGCCAGCAGAAAACAGCATGGCAAACCAAGAGGTATTGCTGTAATCAGGCTCACTATGATCGGGCCCAAGCTTAATGTCGCCGTAACGGCTAGCGGCCATAAACACTGTGCCGATTAGCGTAAGCGCTAAGGTAAGAATGTAAAACCAGCTAACACTGTCCACAATCCAGCTTTGGGCTTGATTAAAGAGTTGTTGGGATTTTTGCGGGAAAACACCCACAAATAGCACTAATAAAATAATCAGTAATGCGGAAGTATAAAAAACAGGCGGGTTAATGGTGCCACTGTTAGTGTGTGGCTGGTCCGTATCCATAGGGAGTCCTAAGCGCGGTTGCTCGCAGCTTTAAGTAAGTCAAATTAGCGGCGTACCATACACTACTTTGGTAACAAAAGGGATCTTTGTAACTCACCTTACGAAGTATAAGGTGTCATGCCGATTAAAATTGAGGCACAAAATTAGGCTTGAGTGCTCTAAAATTATATATGCTGAGAGCCGTTAGTTAATGCAGACGTAATTTTACCTTTGCACAGAGGTGGGGTAGGATCGAGTATCTAAGAAAAGTATAAATATAATCGCTCTTATTAGTGGTTGCTTGTTATATACAATTGAGTGATTGTGCTAAGAGAATGTACCTTTATATACCGTATTGACCTGTAAAAAGTAGGAGCATATTAATGGAGTGGATTGAGTCAGCAGAAGAGATTTTAGAGGGGGGGAAATGGTGGTTTTTCCCAGTTTTTTTGATAGCGGGCCTGCTGATTATTAATCTGGTGCTAAGAGTGGTGCTCAGTTTTCTCTGGAAAAGAGATAAGCCTGAGGTAAAGGTGTGGCGCAGCGCCATTTTTAATGCCATTAGCTCCCCCCTACGCACCTCTATTTGGCTGCTTGGGGTTATTATTGCCATACGGCATTATTTTCCTCCAGGGCATGGCTATCCGGTACTCGATAAGGTGAATCCGGTAGCCCAAGAAGTTTTATTTGTCTTCTTAATTGGTTGGTTTTTGTTCAGCTTAATCAACCGAGTGGAAGAAAACTATTTTAAGCGTGCCAGTGTGCAAGGCGCTTATGTTGACCGCACAGTTGCATCGGCGGTTAAAAAACTGGCGACTATTATTGCATTTTTAATCGTCGCGCTGGGCGTATTTCAGGCGCTAGGCCTGTCTATTGCAGGTTTGCTTGCCTTTGGTGGTACTGCAGGTATTGCGGTGGGCTTTGCTGCTCAAAACTTAGTGTCTAACTTTTTTGGTGGTTTAACGATATTTGCTAGCCGAATTTTTAAGCTAGGTGATGATATTATTCTTAAAAGTAGCGGTTTATCGGGCACGGTTGTACACATTGGCTGGCGTTCAACCACTATTGCTGGCTGGGACGGTAAGCGTATTTATGTACCCAACTCTATTTTTAATACAGAAAATTTAATCAACCACTCTCGTCTTGCGCATCGTACGCTCTCACAAGATGTTTTGTTAAGCTATGGTGATTACGACAAGATCAAAGAGGTGGTTGCACAAGGTAATGACTTTTTGGCCACGCGTGACGACTTGGACTATTTTGTGTTTGATTTTAGTGAGTTTGGTGATAAAGCACTGAAGCTAAATATTTATGCCTGGGTACGCTCAACGGGCGGCAACAGTTTTGTTCCTTATGCTGACTTTGCAAAAGCGCAGGGAGAGATTTTAATGGGGATTGCAGATATTGCGCGCACTAAAGGGTGTAAGATTTTGCCGCAGAACCATGTATTATTAAAAAATGATCCTACATATGACGCCGATATGCAGATGAACCACTAATCTGATTGGCAATTAAGAGCCCTCACCCTGAGGGCTCATTTTAGTGGGGCTAAGCTGGCTCTTGCTTAGGGTTAAAAGTTGCTAACCTACTGTTCCGCCGTTATTTTATGCCATGACCCACCGCTTAATATTTGTCCATAACATGAACAATATAGCCTAGGTGTTGCTGTTAGCTTGCTTATTACCAATAATTTTGCTAATGATGGTGGTAAGTTCAGGTTTGGCTTTAGTGATATAGGTTGTAAGCTGGCTTTTAATAAGGGGTAACATAAGCAAATTGAGTATGTTATTAATTAGCATCGAATATAAAGTAGTATAGCAGTACTTTATTATGTAAGAAGTGAGGTAATTAATATGATAAACAAAGAAATAGAAAGAAAATTTCTTGTAAGTCAGGTACCCGAAAGCGATTTAGTTGATGGTGTTTTATTTAGGCAGGGTTACATAGTTACCAATAATAAAGTATTAGTTCAGGTGTCTGTGAGTGACAATAAAGGGCACTTCACCATTGAGTCTGGTAAAAAAGACCGCGGTGGGCAGTATTTTTCGTATCCTATTCCCATCGATCAAGCCTACTTAATGATCGAGCAATTAACTGATTCTGAAGATAAAGAGCACGGTTATTTACACACGGCGGATGATATTTCTATTCGTATACGAGTGGCGGACGATCAGGCGTTTTTGACCATAAAAGGTCCTCGAATAGGCTTGTCTTGTTTAGAAGTTGAGTTTGCTATTCCAATGATTGATGGAGTGTCTATACTCGACAGTGTTGCTGATGCCAAGCAAATACACAAAGTGCGTTATACTAAAATGTTTAACGATTTTGCCTTTGAGTTAGACGTGTTTGACTTAAACAACAAAGGGCTGATCTTGGTTGAAGTGGAACTTGAAGACGAAAATATACAAGTTGATGCTTACCCAGAAGGTTGGGTAATGAAAGAAGTAGCAGATAAAAAATACAGCAATAGCTACTTGGCATTACATCCGTACTTTAAATGGGAAGATAAGCCCAAGTGCTTGATTGTTAGCTAGTTATTAATAAATATAAGGCTAGGTGATACCGTTTTTCGCCTAGCCTATTGCGTTTTCTTACCTTTGCTTTGCAAGCAATAAGCCGTGCTACTTAGTGAGATCGGGCACATCGCTTTTATTGATATCTTCTTGATGCATCTTTTCTTTAGCCCATTGCTTATCTTCAGCATCTGCGCTGAGTTCACTATCGCCATTGTGCTTATTAGGTTTAAAACTTAAGCGGCTTAGTAGTGCAAAATGATCTGATCCGGTTAGCTTTAAACGCTGTAATTGACTCACCCGAAAGTGCTCGCTATGAAACAAATGGTCAAGCGGCCAGCGAATAAACCAATGTTCGGCATGAAAAGTATTAAACATACCGCGCCCAATACGAGGGTCAAGCAAACCACTGATTTTTCTAAATAAGCGCGTAGTGGGTGACCAAGCAACATCGTTAAGATCGCCGGCGACAATAACAGGTAACTCGGTATCTGCCACTTGGTGTGCTACGGCCAGCAGCTCTGCATCACGCTCGCTTGATGCTTCATTTTCAGTAGGGCTGGGCGGTGCGGGGTGAACAAAGTGGGTAATAATCTGGTTACCACAGGGTAACTCTACTAAACAGTGCATAGAGGGCACATCGTCTTGCACTAAATATTCAATAGTGCTGTTTTTAAGCTCCAAGCGAGAGTAGACATGCATACCGTATAGGTTATCGAGTGGGCACTTTATGGTATGAGGGTAGTCGGCTTCTAATACTTCTAGCTGTTGCTGCCACCAGTGATTGGACTCAAGAGTCACCAATATATCGGGTTGGTGGCGCTGTACTAATTCAATAAGACACTCGGCATGCTTGTTAGTGGCCAGCACATTTGATGATAAAATAGTAATGGATTCTTGGCCATGTGCTCTTGTGGTCGCTTTTACTTCTATGGGGTGAAAACGCGTGTAGGGCAGGATCCACCAGCCATGATATAGCAGATAGGCCACATTGAGTGCCAATATACCTAAGCCATTAGCGCTAGAGAGATCGAGTCGCCATAAAGCAAGTAGAACAATGGTTAAAATAAGATAAAAAAATTGCACTCGAGGAAAGTCTAACCCTCTTACCCACCAAGCTTCGCAGCGCCATACTGGCAATAAAGTGATGACGGTACTTAATAGGGTTGCGAGGATAAATAGCGTCAATTCCATAGGTAATGTGACTCTTGTAAGGGCGAATAATAGGTAAACACACAGTATCACTAGCAATGGAATGATAGCATAAGTTATCTAGATAAGAATGAGGCCGCCGGGGGTAATGGCAGCGCTGCATTAATCAATTGTTATAACGTAGGAATAGAGATGTATCACACAGTGTTTGTTATGCGTACGGCATTGGGAAGTTTATTGTTGAGCGTATTATTATTGGGCTGCGGTAAAACGGATGAGCGCAATAGCGATAATGGCGTGGGAGTAGTGCAAGTTGACACCTTAACCGCCACGGTTACCGCCACAGCTTATACCTTAGCTGAAGATGAAACAAAAAAGGGCAATATAGGGTTAGCCGCTTGGGGAGACATGTTGGTACCAGGGATGAAAGCCATCGCTGTATCTCGCGATTTAATTGATCAAGGGTTAACGCATAATACCCAAGTAGAAATTGCGGGTTTTGAAGGCAAGTATCGAGTATTAGATAAAATGAATAAACGCTGGCGTGATAAAATCGATATTTTAATGTTAGATAAAAAGCAGGCGAGAGCATGGGGGAAGCGGCCAGTTGAAATTACATGGCAAGTACCGGTAACGGATGATCTCCTTGAGTAATTGCCTGCCGACTGTTTAATTAATAGCGGTTTTGATGACAAAAATACGCCGTTTAGCCCACGGTAATTGGCGTAGAGACTCTGAGCCTGTCCCGCCGTGATAAATCGTATTAGCCTAACGAACATCCAGTGAATGTTCGCAGTAGGCTGATACGATGAATGTGATTAGCCCGTAGCGTGTCGATAGAGAATGTTCTTTGTTCGGCTTTAGGCAGTGCAAACTGACTACTTATTTAATACGGTTGGTATTATTGAACCGCAGTGGTGTCTACCGACACACCGCGTTCTTTAAATACTTGTTTGGCCACGGTCAGCGCATTAATCACGCTCGGAAAACCCGTGTAAGGCAGCAAGTGCATAATACAGCCGATAATTTCTTCGGGTGTTAAGCCCACGGTTAAGCCGGTTTTTATGTGCATGGCAATTTGTGGTTTGCCCTGAGCGACTAAGGCTGTAATGGTCGCTAATACTTTTTGCTTATTGTCTAACCCTGGGCGCGAATAAATACCACCAAAGGCAAACTCCACTACGTATTTTTGCAAGTCAGGGGCAATGTCGGCAAAGGCAGCACCTATATCCATGTCTCCGGTAGGGTTATCGTCTGGGGAGGCGGTGAGCTCTTGAATTTTTTTAATACCTTGTTGATACAGATCGTCTGACACGGTTAAGTCTCCTTAAGTTTTTGATTACGTTAAATTTAATATACCAAATTTTAACTTACTTATGGCCAAGGGTACCTAAACCCCGGTGTTTTTTACAGGCGATGCGGGTGCTGCAATGAGATAGTGAGAAAATCCACTGAAAATGGCAGTTATCTGCGGCATATCCATATGAACAACTCCCACTAAATACTGCGCATTTTGAAGGAGTTTCTAAAAATAGCCTAAGCTACTTTTTCAGGCTGGTTCCCAGCCTTTACTGCTAATCCTAGTGCCCAATTCAGATTGACTTGCGCACTGGCTACGTCTCGGGGCTTTTCACAACCGCACGGACATGAGTGCCAACGCTCTGCCAAGGTCTTTTTCTTCTTAACACCGCAATCTGGGCACGTTTGACTCGGTTTAACTTTCTGAGTCGGCACCATCACCCACTCAATACCAGTTTCTTCCGCTTTGTATTTCAGAAAATTAATGGTCATGGCTGGCGCTGTATTGAGGATTTCTCGGTTCAGGCCCGCTTTTTGCTTTACCATTTTTCCATGTTTATCGGCAGTGCCTTTGGCACTGCGTGTCATATTCTTTACGGTCAGTTTTTCTGTGGAAATGAGAGCAGCAATTTTGACCAGTTTTGCCGTTTCTTTGTGGGTAAAGTCGAGGCGCTGACGGGCGATCTTTTGGTGTAACTTTGCGAGCTGGTATTTTAACTTACGATGGTGGCGCGTCCCTTTCCTCACCAGTGCCAAGTCGCGCTGCAACTTGGTCATTCGCTCTCGGCTTTGACTTAAATAGCGGGGGTTTGCTACTTGCTCGAAATGACCATCATGATCGACAGTCGAAAGATAATGAGACACGCCCCAATCCACGCCGATCCCTTTGGTGCCACTCTTTCGTTCAATGGAAGGGTATTCCATTGAAACAGAGAGGAGCCATTCACCATTTTTACGGATAACCTCTGCCGTTTTCGGGATACCACCTTCGTTTCTGGCTTTACCTCTGATCTTAACGATACCGACATTCGCCAGATAAACCGCGCCATGCTTCTTTTCTTTTAGGTGAAGCTTCCAGCCATCACCGTGAGTTTTATATCCCCAGCCTTTAAAGCGCTGAAAGGGCTTAAAGCGAGGGAACCCCGCTTTTCTATCACCTTGTTCTAAACGTCGAAAGAAGCCCTCAAAGGCCAATGAAACTCGCTTTAGCGTAACTTGCTCACTCTGAGCATTAGCGTTTAAAAGGCGATGTTGCTTCCGATTGCTGCGCCAGAGGGTGTTTATTTTGCACTGTTCAGAAAAACTAAGGCCATAGTGAAACTGCCGATAAGTTTCGATTCGATCACGCAAAGCCCAGTTATATAACTGGTGATGGTGAATAAGCATATCCATCAGCGACTCTTCCTGAGAATCGGATGGATACAGCTTATAAGTAACTTTTCGGATGATTTTAGTCATGCATTCGATTGTATTAAGTTACTATGAAAAAACAAGCCATGAACACGCTGTATCACAGTACTTACAACATTCATTATCATTTAGTTCTTGTAACTAAATACCGTCATCGGAGCATCACTTCCGACATTGCTACGTACCTAGAGGTTCAGTACAAAGGCTGCTAGAAACTTGGGATTGCGAGCTTTTAGAGTGTAATGGTGAGCCAGATCACCTTCATCTTTTAATATCAGCAAACCCCAAGATACAACCAAGTAAAATGGTGAATAGTTTAAAAACAGCCACTTCCAGACTGGTAAGAAAGGAGTTTTCCGAACACTTAGGTAAGTTTTACTGGAAGCCAGTTTTTTACAGCAGGAGTTATTGTTTAGTTAGCTGCGGAGGTGCGCCACTTGAAATTGTGAAGCAGTATTTAGAGCAGTAGGAAGGGTTTAATTAACGCCACCACTTCGTGGTGTGCGCCTTTCATCACCTAAATTACTCGCTTAGACTCGCAGATTTAGATGGCGCACTTGGCGCTATTTGGTAGAATACGCCTCAACTAGCATTTAGCTGTGATGGCTAAATGATGAACAATAGAAATTCTGTAGGAACACCGATGAAAAAGACCTTCACGTTAACGCACCCTAAACTGAAACCTGCTCGTTTAGTGGATGCGATTAAGTATGAAATTAAAAAATATTTTAAAAGAGAGCGTAATAAGCAACTGCCCACCGGCGCAGACTACTGGGCGTTTGACTGTCGCTTTGGGACGTCTGAAGCTGAGGCCGAACAGGTGTTTCCTTCTGACATTAATAAGCAAATTGACGCCGCCGTTGCGCAAGGTGCCACTGAGTTTTATGTCGAGATTATTGCTAAAGCCGCTGAATACGGTGCTCGCCCAACCATCATTGAAGACGAACAAGACTAGTCTTCAACATTCCGACAATATCAGTGGCCAAGCGTTAACCCAAAGCCTGCCGAGGTAGGTGCCACAGGCTACAAAGCTATTGTTGACAGATAAAGCAATGGCGTTAATAAACAGAGTAAGGCATAAAATCACTGTCGATATTTATGCCTAAGTGCACCAAGAGCACTCTTTGAGTCTATTAGCGAAACCGTCGCCATTATCGTCCTCGTACCATGCTTGTTTATGCCACTGTAAATATTTATTGTAAAATATAATCAATGCTCTCCTATACCAGTAAAATACTGGTATATTCTTGCCTCGTTTTTTGACTGTAGCGACTCTACAGAGGAACTTTTATGCATTTTTCATCTTTAGATTTGGCCTCAGAGCTGCAACGCGCTCTAGTTGAATGTGGCTACAGTGCGATGACCCCCGTACAAGAGC
The DNA here is from genome assembly GCF_052084945.1 of Oceanisphaera sp. Classification (NCBI taxonomy): domain Bacteria; kingdom Pseudomonadati; phylum Pseudomonadota; class Gammaproteobacteria; order Aeromonadales; family Aeromonadaceae; genus Oceanisphaera; species Oceanisphaera sp. The sequence goes on along the minus strand of NZ_JBQDEX010000084.1, from coordinate 368 downwards.
AGGCGATAGTGCCTGCCCGTCGGGGCAGAGATTTACAGGTAACGGCGCAAACCGGTACCGGTAAAACAGCCGCCTTTGCGGTGCCTATTTTACAACGTATGTTAGATAAGCCAAAAACAGCCATCGCCCATAAGCCGCGTACTTTAATACTTACGCCTACACGAGAGCTGGCTGAGCAATTAGGGGATGCTATTGGCGCCTATGCGCAGTTTTTGCCGATCACGGTGACGGCCTTGTATGGTGGCGTAAAAATGGGCGGCCAAGCTAACAAGCTAAAAGCTGGGGTAGAGGTGGTTATAACCACTCCTGGGCGTTTGTTAGAGCACTTAACCTTGGGCAATATTAGCTTAAGTGACGTGGAGTTTGTG
>NZ_JBQDEX010000083.1:0-12790 GCF_052084945.1 Oceanisphaera sp. | reverse complement strand
ATAAAGCGTATTAAAAGTCCCCCAAGTGACATGCTGCTTTATAACAAGTCTGTGTATTTGCTTGTTATATTTGGCATTAATAGTAATTCGCCTTGTTGTTGTTGTCTTAGCCGATTAGAGTAAATATGCGTGCAGCGTCTTGTTGCCTGTTATCACTATTCTCAGGAGAGCATTATTATGGATTATAAAGACAAGGCGTATTGGCAGGGTTTAGCGGATAAAGTCACGCTTGAATCGCGGTTATTTATTGCGGGTAAATATCAAAAATCCCAAGCTGATGAGCGCTTTAGTTGTATTAACCCGGCAACCGAACACACCTTAGCTGATGTCAGTCGTGCTCAAGAAGCCGATGTAAATAAAGCCGTAGCTGCGGCCAGAAGTAGCTTTGAGTCGGGAGTGTGGGCAGATGCTGCGCCAGCAGAACGCAAGGCGGTGTTGCTGCGCTTGGCCGCACTCATAGAAAAGCATCAACATGAGCTGGCATTATTAGATACCTTAAACACCGGCAAACCGATTCGCCACAGCATGCGTGATGATGTGCCTAGTGCCGTGCAGGCCATACGCTGGTACGCAGAGGCCATTGATAAAGTGTATGGCGAAGTGGCGCCAACGGCCAACAATGTATTGGCATTTATTACGCGAGAGCCGGTGGGGGTGGTCGCCGCCATAGTGCCGTGGAATTTTCCCTTGGTGCTCGCCTGCTGGAAAATTGGCTCGGCGCTAGCAACCGGCAATTCAGTGGTGCTTAAGCCATCTGAAAAAGCCCCGCTAAGTGCTATTCGTCTTGGAGCGTTAGCTAAAAAAGCCGGCTTGCCCGATGGCGTATTAAATATTGTTCCCGGCCTTGGATTAGAAGCGGGTAAATCACTGGCACTGCATCATGATGTTGATTGCTTAAGCTTTACCGGCTCTACTGGAGTCGGACGTCGATTATTAGAATATGCGGGCAGCTCTAATATGAAGCGAGTGTGGATTGAAGGCGGTGGCAAAAGTGCCAATATAGTGTTTGCTGATTGCCCTGATCTCACTAAAGCGGCCACCACGTGTGCCGCGGCTATTTTTTATAACCAAGGGGCAGTCTGTATGGCTGGCGCGCGTTTATTGGTAGAAGCCAGCATAAAAGACGCTTTTATGGCTGAGTTTCACAAGGCCGCTGCCGCTTTTGTGCCCATGGATCCGCTCGATCCTCAAACTACTCTGGGGCCTTTGGTGGATAAAAATCACCACGCTAGTATTTGCCGCTATATCAATTTAGGAATTGAAGAGGGCGCCAAGCTAACGTTAGATGGCCGTGATCATCAGGGTTATTTTATGGGGCCCACAGTGCTTGAACAAAGCACCCCCACTATGCGCATTAGCAATGAAGAAATATTTGGCCCTGTTTTAGTGGTCGCCACCTTTAACACTGAGCAAGAAGCACTGGAGCTGGCTAATAGCAGTAAATATGGCCAAAGTGCAGGGGTGTGGACCACCCATTTACAACGAGCGCATAGGCTGGCGCGCAAACTTAAAGTAGGAGCCGTCTTTATTAATAGCTATAACGACAGTGATATGACAGTACCACTGGGCGGCGTTAAAAAAAGTGGCGACGGTCGAGATCAATCACTACATGCTTTTGAGCGATTTACCGAGTTAAAAACCACTTGGCTAACATTCGATTAGCCAAGCAGTTAGCTAAAGAGCTTAATAAAGTAAAAAGCTTGGAGCCTGACAAGCATGCGTTATGCATGTTGGGTTGTTTGCTTACGAACGAATGTATTAGTGGCCTTTTTTTGGCTGATTTATTTACAGCTTCATACTGTTTTAGGTCATTTTTCAAGCGAGCATAGTTTGGCAAGCTCCAGACGCAGGGCCAGTAAATCAATGGGCTTTGTAAGGTAACCATTAAACCTAAGTGATGATGACCCCAGTGCTGGTGATTGACTGGGGTCGGTCGCCGACAGTAATAACACTGGCACCTGAGGCCAGTGACTTTTTACCGCCTTTAACACAGCTAAGCCGGATGCTTCTGGTAGTTGATAGTCGGTAATCACAATAGCAGGTACATTTTTATGTGCATTGGTTGCAAACGCGGCCTCAATAAAAGCTTCTGCACTGTTCGCAAGTTGTGTTTCAAACCCTAAATGGCTTAGCTCATAATCAAGCAGCTCACTAAAGGAAGGGTTGTCTTCGATTATCCATGCGGTTTTACCTTGAGCATCAAATAAGGGAAGTAAATCTGGGGATGCGGGCAGTGCTAAGTTTGCTTGCTGTTCATCCCCTAAAAAATAAGGAATGGTGCAGTTGATATGAGTTCCCACCCCAAGCTCACTGCTTATGTCTAATTTACCCCCAAGGCGCTCTGTGAGTTCAAAACAAATTGCTAAGCCTAAGCCATTGCCAGGATTGCTTTTAGAGCTTTGAAAGTAAGGCGTATAAAGGTTGGCTAGTTGCTCTGAGTTTATTCCTTGACCGGTGTCACTCACTAAAAACTTCAGCGTTGTTCTTCCCTCTTTATCTACTCCCGTAGCAATCGACAGTGAAATATAGCCTTGTTGAGTATACTTGGCGGCATTACTGATTAGGTTAATTAATATTCGCTGTAACTTAACAGGGTAACAGCGGATCACTGTGGGTAGTTCGCAGTCTATTTTCAGTTGAAAGTGATTATCTTGCTGATGGGCTAATAAATAAGCCTGATTAGTCAGATTATCAAGAAATGCCATCAGGTAAACATCCCGTAAGGGAGCGCTAGCAAGCGTGGTGTTTTCTGTGTAATCCACCAAGCTGTCGATTAAATCCTTCATATAATAGGCACGGTCTTGAATAATACTATTGGCTTTTTGTAAGCTGAGTATTTGTGCGTCTTGTAGCTGAGCGCTGCCCAAAATTGCGGTCAGTGGCGCCCGCAGGTCATGAGATATTTGCCCTAAAAAGTTCACTTTTGCAGCATTAGATTTTTCTGCTGTTTCGAGTGCGCTATGTAAATCTGCGGTGCGAGCAATAATGGCTTGTTCTAATATTTTTTTGCTGCGAAGTTCGTGCTCTTTTAGTGCCAGCTCTGTGGCATTTAGGTGCTGTTTACGCTGCCAGCTGTAGGTCACTATTAGTGCTAAGGTCACTAGTATTTCCACGTAAATACGTGATACAGCAAAGGCTGAGGTGTAATAAAAATTGAAAGTGTAACCGACTAATAAAAATACCGAAACGAGCCAGTAAACCGCTAACAAACTGAGAAGAATAAGCTGCTGTTTGCGTTTAATACGCAGTGCGGGCCTGATCATGAACAACCACACGCCAGCGTATAACGCTGTGACTAAGATCCCCAACTGTCGAATGCTAGCCCCATCCAACACAAATGTGAGGCTGGCCATAATGCCTGCCATCACCGCACTCACCATCACCAACTTTTGCCAGCTGCGATGACGATTAAGCCCCAATAAAAAGAGGGAGGCGGTCAAAAACAGTTGTTCGGTAAATATCCAACTAGAAACCCTTAAATTAACAGAGTAATTTTCGAGCGCACTTAATAGGTAGTTACTAAAAAAACCGTCTTTTTCAGCTTCAAAAACAAAGGCCACAAATAACCAAACCCCCGTAATGATCAGGCTGGGGTTTGGCTGCAACAGCAAAATAACCAATAAGGTGATAATGCCCGAAAACAAAGCAACCTGAAAAGTCCGAGAGTGATAGGTGCTTTGTGTATAGGAAACAGGTTCCCAGCTTTGTATGTTGAGAAACGGTAGGCTGTCGCTATAAATCTTTAGATAGAGCTGCTGATACTCACCTGGGTTAACAATAACCGGCACGATCGTTTTACCATTTTTGACGCTGCGCTGTTCGAGCGCTACTTCAAGGCCGCTGGCATCTTGTTGTAGCAAGGCACCTGAGTCTGGGTTAAGCAAAAAGCTATCAACTCGATTCACTCGCCATGGCTCAATCACTAACCAGCGCATAATGGGGCGTTCGCTACTATTGGTTAAGGTGCTCGTTAGCCACACAGTGGTGTGTTGGCGCGGTGCTGCAAGTGCCTCTGCTTGGCTGGGCTGCCACTCATTAAAGTTTATGGCGTCTGACAGCTGACTTAATCCACTGTTTTTGGGACTGTTTAGCATAAAGGAGAGTAAGTTAGTGTTGCTTGATAACTCAGCTAAATCAGCAATAGGCGCGATATTATCTTGGTGCTGAGGGCGTTCAAAAGCGGCCGCGGGTTGCGTATTTAACAGCACGGCGATCATAAAAATACTAAATAAAACCATCCATTGGCGTAATATCAACAAGTGCCTTCTCTCTTAATTTGTTTGCTGGCGAAAGGTCCTTGGGCTTAACCCAAAACGCTCTTTAAAGGCGCTAGAAAAGTTAGCGCTGTTAGTAAATCCCACTTCATACGCAATGTCTTGGATAGGCGTTTGGGTTTGTTGCAATAACTGGCGTGCTTCTTTCATGCGCTCTTCACGTAAATATTCAAACACGGTAACGCCTGTACATATTTTAAACGCCATATTGAGTTGCTTGCTGTTAGAGCAAGTCAGCTTTTCTAACTCCGCCATCGACAAAGTTGTGGCTAATGAGTTGAGCAAGTGAACACGGGCATTATGAAATAGCACGGTTTGGCGATGACTCTGAGGCTGTAACGTGCTGCTGTTGTTAGCTACATCAGCCACAGGTTTTACATCGGTAATCTGTGTATTGCTTTGATGTTTTAAATGGATAACAAGACGCAACTTTACCTCATTAAAATCGAAAGGCTTAGTGATGTAGTCAACGGCTCCTGCTAACAGCCCGCGAATGCGCTGTTCTGATGAGGCCATGTTAGAAATAAAAACCACAGGGATATGCTTAGTTCTTGGATCTTGGGTGATCACCTTACAGGCATCTCGGCCATTACAACGGGGCATGTCTAAGTCCATGAGAATGATGTCTGTTTGTAGCAGGCGAGCTTTTTCAATGCCATCTAGCCCATTTACAGCATAAAAAACATGGCACCCCTGTTGTTCTAAATAGACAGTTAATAGCACTCTGGCCGCTTCTTCATCTTCCACAATTAAGATGCGTTTATTTTTTAAAGCATCCATTTCTTTAACTTCCTTTGTTTAAATCCGCCTAAAAATAATAAGTAGTGGCGAGTAAATCATCTAAGACAGGTCGTCTTTACTGAGCAGAAGATCATCTAGTTAGTGCTACACCGCCCGCTTTACATCTATCGCAAGAAAATAAAACTCCCACTGTTAACTAAATACGAATATTACCAAGTTTCTGCTTTTTTTACAGGGGATATGTTGTGCAGACCTAATGACATAAAGAGAAAAGAATTACAGTGAGTTAACCACGAGAAATGATCATTAAAGCTAACGAAATCAACCCATAAGCTGAGTAGTGATACGCGAGGCTAGAGCTACATAAATGTTGAACTTGCAGAAATAAAAAGCGCTCTAGAACAAGTTTTTATGCGTGAGCAAATGTTTAGTCTTATCTATGAGGTTACATTGGAGAGTATGCAAAGAGTTACTATTTTTATTAATCGTCCTGAAAGCTAAATACACTGGTGTTAACTAGTATATTCATCGATAAGCTTGGGTTTTAATAGTTTAATATGCGGAGTTTTGTAGGCTGATTGTTACTTTATTTTAACTACATGGTTGAACGCGCCGCTTACAGATAATAATTATGAGGATGGAATGCTCAAAGTCAAAGGTGTTATAAAGTTAGTGTTTACTAGCTTGCTATGTACAGCTCCAGTAGGAGGGCTGATGGCAGATCAGTCAGATAACTTACTGGCTGTTGTTAAAGAAACGCTAAATACTCAGCCTGAACTACAAGTACAACTGGATGCCTTTAATGCTGCGATACATGATGAGCGCCAAGCATTTGGTGGTTATCTGCCCACATTAGATGTGAACTTATCGGCAGGCCGTGCTAAACGGGATTTTGATGGCCGTGATGACTACTCGCGTAACTATGCGGAAGTCTCGCTAACACAAATGTTGTTTGATGGCTTTAGAGTACGAAGCGCATTGGCTAAAGCGGAGCATACTAGCTTAACGCGATATTATGAGCTGTTAGATGAAGCAGAAACAAAAGCCTTAGAAGCCAGTGATGCTTACATGAGCGTGTTGCGCCATCGTGAGTTAGTAAGCTTGGCACAAGATAATGTGGCTAATCATCAGCGCGTTAATAAGCAAGTTGATGAGCGAGTGCGTCAAGGTGTAAGCAACCGAGCCGATCTTCAACAAATTAGTGGTCGTTTATCGCTTGCCCGTTCAAACCTAATGACCGAAATTGCCAACTTACAAACAGTCACAGCACGTTTTCAGCGTTTAGTGGGGCGTTTTCCTGCAGAAAAACTCAGCATATTTGATGTGCCTGAACATGTCATACCTGATGACTTAAGCCAAGTATTAGAGACTGTGTATCATAATAATCCGTCTTTATTTGCTGCGGCAGAAAATACTCAAGCGGCTGAAGCGTCTTATAAAGAAACTAAGTCGAATCGTTATCCTACTCTTGAGCTAGGTGCTCGCCACGGCATTTATAAAAACAACAATAGCTTTGATGAGCGCACCGACCCAAGTCGTTACGGTGACGAAAGCATGATTGAGCTGCGTGCTAGCTATAACTTATACAATGGCGGTAGTGATCTTGCGGGTGAAAAGGCCGCTTATGAGCGTATTCACCAGGCAGAAAGCTTGCACCATAAAACCTGTGTCGACTTACGCCAAACCGCGTCTATTTCTCATGCTGATATGGTTAATATTGCGCGTCGTCTAGACACGCTAGCAGAGCACAGCGCGGCGTCTGCAGAAGTGGTGGTTGCGTATCGACAGCAGTTTAATATTAGTCGTCGTAGTTTATTAGATGTGTTGGACTCAGAAAACGAGGCTTTTCAAGCAGAGCGTGCTTATGTTCAAGGGGTATATGATTTGCAATTAGCCCGCCTGCATACTTTACACGGCATGGGTAATTTGCTCGACTTTTTATCAGTTACTACTGACAAAGTCCCTACCTTAAGTGATTTAAATGGTTCTCCGTCGCCTACTTCACAACATTTTTGTTCAGCCAGTGCCGTTGAGAAATTTGATTACGACCGCTACATGCAGCCGGTTAACGATCAAGATACGCTTAACTTAAGTGGCGATACCCTATTCGACACCAACAGTGCAGAGCTTAAGCCCGAAGCTTTAAGAGAAATTCAGGAGTTTGTTCAGTTTACGTTAGAGCAGGGTGCCCCCCAAGCCATTCATATTGTAGGGCATACCGACAGTGACGGTTCAAGTACATTAAACCAAACCTTATCGCTTAACCGCGCCAAGGCCGTGCGCCAAGCATTAATTGATAGTGGTATTACTAGAACCGTGCTCACTGTTGCCGGTGCTGGAGCTTCACAGCCCACAGCAACAAATAACACCGCACCAGGAAAAGCACTTAACCGCCGGGTTGAGCTAAACATCACGCGTGCTAAATAAAAGCTGCTTAGGCAGTCAGAAGTAAGAGCCTGACCCTAATGGCTATATGTATCGCACAACACCTTTTTGCTTATGCGAAGAGGGTTGTGCGCCACTCATTAGTGTTTATGTTTTTTTAGACCGCTTTAAGCTTAAATAAGGATGTTATGCCAATAACGGATGATGCCATTGGTGCTTGTTTACTATGGTTAGCTAAAACAAACGGCACCACCTTATCATACGATGCGCTAGTGGATGGCTTACCCCTGGTAGATGGGCGTTTGTCGCCCTCTATTGCAGCGCGGGCGGCGGAGCGAGTTACGCTGAGTGTTAACTTAGTACGCCAACCCATTACACAACTCAACCGTTTACTTTTGCCCTGCATTATTTTGTTAGAGGGGCATCGTGCTTGCGTATTAGAAGCGATAGACGTTCAGCAACAAAAGGTGCTGCTGCGAATGCCAGATTTGGATATGCAGCAGCAAGAATTAGCATTAGATGATGTTAGTGCGCAATACAGCGGTATTGCGTTGTATTGTCGCCCCCAATTTCAGTTAGCTGACGGCGGCAGTCGGGATACTCATACACCTGAGCACCAAGGACATTGGTTTTGGAGTGTGATCCGCGCTAACCGTCGGGTGTACCGAGATATTTTAATCGCGGCCTTTTTCATTAATCTATTTGCCCTCACCATGCCGCTGTTTGTGATGAATGTGTACGATCGAGTAGTACCCAATCATGCCACAGAAACCTTATGGGTATTGGCCATAGGTGCAATAGTGGTGGTGTGTGCCGATTTAGTGTTGCGCATGTTACGCAGTTGGTTTGTTGAATTGGCGGCCAGTCGAGCTGATCTTCGGTTATCTGCACATATTATGGAGCGAATATTAGGCATGCGCCTAAAGCACAATCCGCAGTCTGTGGGTTCATTTGCATCTAATGTGCAATCGTTTGAGTCGGTGCGCTCCTTTATTGGCTCTATGACCATTACCACATTAATCGACTTACCGTTTTTTCTATTATTTGTGGTGATTATTGGCTTAATCAACTGGCTGATGGTGATCCCCGTATTGGTCGGGGCGGCCATTGTGATCCTGTATGCCCTCTCGGTACAGACCAAAATGCAGCAGCTATCTGAAGTATCTAGCCAAGCCAGTGCTCAGCGTAATTCAGGTTTAATAGAAAGTCTTACTGCCGCACCGACATTAAAAAGCTTTAACGCCACCTCACGTATGCAAACTCAATGGGAACATGCTACCGAGTTTTTATCTGGCTGCGCTGGCAAACAACGTTTGTTAGGGGCTTCGGTTGGCGCAGGTGCAGCCTGGATCCAGCAAGTGGTGGCCGTCAGTATGATCATCACAGGCGTGTATTTGGTGATCAAGGGCGATATGAGTCAAGGCGCACTCATTGCTTCTTATATGCTGTCGTCACGGGCCATGGCTCCGGTGTCACAAACGGCCTCGTTACTCACGCAATATCATCAAGCGGCCACGGCACTTAATTCCGTTGAAGACATGATGGAGTATGAACAAGAGCGTGATTTTTCGAAACAGCAAGTGAGCCGAGGTCGGCTCCGTGGTGAAATTGAATTTCGCAATGTGTCTTTTACTTACCCCGATGAAGAAAAAGCCGCCCTTAATAATGTGTCGTTTCATATACGCGCGGGCGAACGAGTGGCACTGCTTGGCCAAGTTGGCTCAGGCAAAAGCACGATAGAAAAGCTGATATTAGGTTTGTATCAGCCCAGTACCGGTAGCATTTTTATTGATGGAGTACACATTAATCAAATCGACCCGGCCGAACTGCGCCGCCATATTGGTTATGTGCCACAAGATGTGCAGTTACTTAGTGGCTCAGTGTACGACAATGTCACCTTGGGTCAGCCTCATGCGAGCCAAGAACGCTTACTACAAGCGGTGCATGTGTCTGGCTTAACCCGACTGATTGGCCCTCATGCCGATGGCATGGCGATGCAAGTTGGAGAAGGTGGTAGCCGCTTGTCTGGAGGGCAACGACAGACGATTGCCGTAGCAAGGGCTGTCATGGCAGATAGCGCTATGCTGTTACTTGATGAGCCCACCAGCGCCATGGACTCTAATTTAGAAAATCACGTTAACAAAGGCTTAGCGCAATTTAGTCAAGGCAAAACACTGCTGTTAATTACCCATAAAACCGGCTTATTAAACATGGTGGATCGATTAATTGTATTAGACGGTGGCACAGTCGTGGCCGACGACACTAAGCAGCAAGTGTTGCAGGCACTAGAAACCGGCAGTATCAAAAGGGCCGCGCCATGAGTGAGCAACACCATAACAAACAAAAATCAGCAGAGCAGCACGCCTTTGAACAACTGAGCAAAACCAATGCGGTGGGGCTAAGCGGAAAACGCTGGGTTGACCGTTTATTTAGGCCGTTATTTTCTGCTTTTACCCAGCGCTCAGGCCACTGGCAGCAAGATGCCCAGCACGCCATAGAGCGTCAACAAGAATTGCGCGCCCGCGGTTTACTCTATGTGATAGCCATCATCTTTATTGTGCTTATCACTTGGGCGGCGTTTGCTCCCATAGATGAAGTGACGCGTGGCGAGGGTAAAATTATCCCCTCACGTCAACTGCAAGTGGTGCAGTCGCTAGATGGCGGCATGATTGAAGAGTTACTCATTACAGAAGGTGACACCGTGACCCAAGGGCAATTATTAGCCCGTATTGACCCCACTCGGTTTGTGGCCAACTTTGAAGAAAGCAGCACCCGTCTATTTGCTTTAAAAGCTAAAGTGGCGCGTTTAAATGCCCAAATAAAACAACAAACCTATGAGCCTGCATTTAGCTTGGCGGTCACTGAGCAACAAGTGAGCGTGTTAAAACGTGAGCAAAACCATTATCTAGCCAGTTTAAGTGAACTCAAAAAACGTCAAGCCGTGGCACAAGAGCAAGTGAGTCAGCGCCAACAAGAATTAAGTGAGACTCAATCCCGATTATATACCGCACAACAAGCGTATCGCATGTCGAGTAAAGAGCTGGCCGCCACGCGCCCTTTGCTGGCCACAGGGGCAGTGTCAGAAATTGATATTTTGCATTTGCAGCGTGATCAAGCCGCGGCCAATGGAGAGCGCCGACAAGCTGCAGCGCGAGCCAAGCAAGTAGAGGCCAGTATTCAAGAGGCCGAAGCGCGGTTACAAGAAGTAGAGCTGACCCTGCAGAGTCAGTGGTATAGCGAGTTAAGTGATGCCGAAACCGAAATGAATAGCCTAAATCAACATGTAGAAGGCTTAGCAGATCGCGTTAAATTGGCTGATATTCGCTCACCGGTAAATGGCACTGTGCAGCGGATATTACTGAATACCGTAGGCGGGGTCGTTCAGCCGGGTAATGCTTTAGTAGAAATCGTCCCGAGTGACGACCGCTTACTGGTAGAGGCCAAAATTGCCCCTAAAGATATCGCCTTCTTACGGCCAGGCTTACCCGCCACTATCAAGTTACATGCCTACGATTTTGCCATTTATGGTGGGTTAGAAGCAGAGTTACAGCACATTAGTGCCGACACCATTACTGATGATCGTGACAATACTTTTTATGTGGTACGGGCTATAACCACAAGCGCCGATGCAGCACGTCATTTGTCGGTGATCCCAGGAATGACGGCCCAGCTTGATGTGTTAACCGGTAAAAGAACCATTTTATCATATTTGCTAAAACCCTTATTACGGGCCAAAGCCAATGCGTTGAGTGAACGGTAAAAACAGAGTGCCCGGCGCCCAGCTACAAGCGCCCAGGAAGACTCGATCTGCCACGCAATACACGGACTGACACGGAAAAATCATGGAAAGTGGGGAGTAGGGATTGGGAATTAAAACTGCGGTCAGCTAAAGAATGAAGCTGGCGCGCACTCTGTAACTTATAGCGGCCGCTTAAACACGGCGCAATTAATCGCATTTAACAAATATCAAAGGTATCTCCAGGATGGCGGTACGCCTATTTTTATGAAGAGGTTTTTATGAGCACACAAGCAACTATTGTATCCCTCGAAGGCCAAGCATGGGCGCAATCTAGCGCGGGTGAACGCCGTGCCTTAAAAATAGGCGACCGCTTAACAGCCGATGAAGTCCTTGTTACTAGTGACGATGCCGTCATTGGTGTTGATTTTGGTCACGGTAATCAACTCACCTTTGTTGGCGCGCAGCAAATGACGGTGGCTGATGGCATTGAGCTTGCAACTGAAAGTGCTGAAGACAGCGGCCAGCTCAGCCAACCATCAGACTTAGCCCCCTTGCCTGAACTTGAAGAGATAGCGCCAACTAATACCAATGAAACGCCCATTACTCGTGGGCGGGTAGTATTAAAAGAAGGGCACGATTTTGTAAACTTAGTGCGCATTAGTGAGCAAATAGAAGCCGATGGCTTTACTCCCGTCACGTTAGTGCGCATTCAAGAAGAATTACGCCCATTTGGTATGAGCTTACCTGAATGGCAAGACGATACAGAGCATAGGTATGAGCATAGTGGTTGGACAGAGCGCGAAGTGGGCCCTGCATCACGCAGCCCTGTTATTAGTGTTACCTTAAAAGGGGCTGGCGCAGATGGTATTTATAATCAAGACGAAATTACCGACGGCACAGTGCCTGCATATATCACCCTAGATAGCCAAGTTAGGGCTGGCGATATATTGGTGGTGACAGACAGTAAAGGGAACACACTGCTCAACCGACCTGTTACAGATGAAGAAGTAGCTAACGGGTTAATTGTTCAGGTACCGGTTTCACCTGGTGACAAACAAGTCACGGTTAATGCCACTATAACGACCCCAAGCGGCAGTTCCAGTACCGACTTTGATAACAAACCAGTAGATAACGTCACGCCCACGGTTGAAATTGAACTGCAAGGTGCCGGCCCAGACGGCACCTACAATGAGTCTGAAATTACCGATGGCAAAGTACCGGCTGAAGTCACCTTAGATCCCAATACCGTTAAAGTGGGTGACACCTTAGTGGTGACCACGCCCGATGGCGAAGAACTGCTTAACCGCCCTGTCACTCAAGACGACATCAGCAAGGGTGTAACGGTTGACGTTCCAGTAACGCCGGGCCAAGAAACCGTCACCGTTGAAGCGACCATTACCGATCCGGCAGGCAACAGCAGCGATGCGACCGACGAAAAACCAGTGGATAACGTCACGCCACAGCTTGAAATTGAGCTGCAAGGTGCCGGCCCAGACGGCACCTACAATGAGTCTGAAATTACCGATGGCAAAGTACCGGCTGAAGTCACCTTAGATCCCAATACCGTTAAAGTGGGTGACACCTTAGTGGTGACCACGCCCGATGGCGAAGAACTGCTTAACCGCCCTGTCACTCAAGACGACATCAGCAA
>NZ_JBQDEX010000082.1:0-12830 GCF_052084945.1 Oceanisphaera sp. | reverse complement strand
ATAAACGCTAAACAGCATTATGTTGTCCGCTTCCCGCCTTACCGATTTTCTCTCGCCCCAACCCCTATTCCCCAATCCCATTTACGTTTCCATTCACTTTGTTGTTTTTATAGTATTTGGCTCGTTTATTGCATGTTGTCGACCATCAGTTATTAGAGCAATGTAGTGTGAATGGCATTTAAGGATCAAATTCAACGGCTAGGGCCGTGGAACTCGTGGTTTAGCAAAGGGCTAGGTACGCCTTTGCTGGTATTGGCTGCGCTGGGCATGGTGGTGTTACCCATTCCTGCGTTGCTACTTGATATTCTATTCTCTTTTAATATTTCACTGGCACTGGTCATCTTAATGGTGGCGGTGTATAGCAAACGTCCGTTGGATTTTGCGGCTTTTCCGACCGTACTACTGGTTGCTACTTTGCTGCGGTTGGCGCTGAACGTGGCTTCTACTCGAGTAGTACTGCTAGAAGGGCACGAAGGTGAAGGGGCTGCGGGTAATGTAATAGAAGCCTTTGGTAATGTGGTGATTGGCGGTAACTATGCCGTGGGCTTAATTGTGTTTTTGATTTTAATGATCATTAACTTTGCCGTGGTGACCAAGGGGGCAGGTCGAATTGCTGAAGTGAGTGCTCGCTTTACCCTAGACGCCATGCCTGGTAAGCAGATGGCCATTGATGCGGATTTAAATGCGGGGCTGATTAACCAAGATGAAGCCCGCGTGCGACGTGCCGATGTGACCCAAGAAGCCGATTTTTATGGCTCGATGGACGGTGCCTCTAAATTTGTAAAAGGGGATGCCATTGCCGGCATCATGATCCTATTTATCAATATTATTGGCGGCTTTATTATTGGTATGGCCCAGCATGGGCTGTCGTTTTCAGAAGCGGCTAAAATTTATACTCTGCTAACCATTGGTGATGGTTTAGTTGCACAAATTCCGTCGTTAATGCTCTCAATTGCCGCGGCTATTATTGTTACCCGCCAAAATAACAGCGAAGACATGGGTGAAGCCATGTTGGGCCAGCTGTTTGATAACCCCAAATCATTGTCTATTGCCGCTGGTATTTTAATTACCATGGGCTTAGTGCCTGGCATGCCGCATTTTGCATTCTTACTGCTAGGTGGCTTATCGGGGTTTGCTGCGTGGTGGACCATTAAGCGCAACCAGCGTTTAGAACAAGAGCTGGTTGAAGTCGCCGATGCCCCAGAACAGCCAAGCACCGAGGTAAAAGAGCTGGGCTGGGATGATGTGGCGCAAGTTGACACCATTGGACTTGAAGTTGGGTATCGCCTAATTAGCTTGGTTGATCAGGCACAAGGCGGAGAGTTACTTAGCCGTATTAAAGGGGTGCGTAAAAAGCTCTCGCAAGAGCTAGGCTTTTTGATACCCGCAGTACACATTCGCGATAACCTAGATCTTGGGCCGAATCAATACCAAATTACCATGATGGGGGTGAGTTCGGGCACGGCAGATATTTACCCAGAGCGGGAGCTTGCCATTAATCCAGGCCAAGTTTTTGGCCCCATACAAGGTATAGACACTCGAGATCCGGCGTTTGATTTAGAAGCCACGTGGGTGACTAAAGAACAAATAGAGCAAGCACAAAGCTTAGGCTATACGGTAGTGGATGCCGCAACGGTAGTGGCTACTCACTTAAGCCAATTGCTCACCAATCAAGCCTCGGTGCTGTTAGGGCATGAAGAGGTACAAAGCTTAATTGATCAAATTGGTCGTAGTCAGCCTAAGTTAGTAGAAGGCTTGGTGCCTAATACCATGAGCTTGGCGTTGGTGACTAAAGTATTACAAAGCTTGCTACATGAAGGGGTGACCATTCGTGATATGCGCACTATTTTACAAACGCTGACCGAATACGCAGGTAAAAGCCAAGATCCTGAGGTGCTAACCGCCGCATGTCGTATTGCCCTACGCCGCTTTATGGTGCAAGAAATTGCGGGCACCGAACGAGAACTGCCCGTTATTACGCTGGCGCCAGAGTTGGAACAGATATTGCAGAACTCTTTACAAGCAGGCGGCGCTCAGGGCAGTGGTATAGAGCCAGGTTTAGCAGAGCGTATGCAACAATCATTAGCTCAAGCGGCGGCGAATCAAGAAATGGAAGGGCAAGCGGCCATCTTATTAACCTCAGGTATGTTACGAACAACTTTGGCCCGCTTTGTAAAACATACCATTCCAAGTTTGCGGGTGCTGTCTTATCAAGAAGTGCCTGATGACCGCCAAATCCGCATAGTGGCATCGGTTGGGCAGCAGTAGCAGGGTGATAGTTAAATGAAGATAAAACGTTTTTTTGCCAAAGACATGCGATCTGCACTGGCCGAAGTAAAAGAAGTGCTAGGGGCGGACGCCGTTATTATGTCGAACAAAAAAGTGTCGGGTGGCATTGAGATTGTTGCGGCAGTAGATGACGATGAAGAGCCCGTAACGCCAACGCAACGGCCATTGCATGATGACAGTGTCAAGATATCGTCACAAGCGCGTCAGTTTGTTGCCCCTTTAGACGATAAGCAACAGGCTGAAACTTTGCAGTCGCTACTGATGCGTGGGCGCCAACAAGCGCCGCCGGCTTTATCTCCTCAAACATTAGCAGAGCAATCTAGCTGGCCTGAGCCCCCAGAACCCATGCCAGAGCCACGCTCTGAGCATGCTGGGCGGCGTCAAGAGCCGACTCTTAGCCAACCCAGAGCGACGGCAACGGTGCCGCTGCATGATGCGCGCGATTATAAGCGCAGAGACAGCGCCAAAGAAAAAGAGTTGAATGCCATGCGTTCAGAAATTGCCAGTATACGGCGCTTACTTGAACACCAAGTTAGCGGCTTAATGTGGCAAGAGGTAGAGCGTCGTGAGCCAGTGCGGGCTTTGGTGATTAAGCACCTGAATGAATTAGGGTTTAGCGATGGCTTTGCTGATCAGCTTGCCATGCGCGTTAACGATGGCGCGCCACCTCACGAGGCATGGGAACAAATTGAAAAAGCATTAAGCCAGCAATTGCTGACCGGTGAAGATGAAATATTGCGCCAAGGCGGTGCTGTGGCTTTATTAGGGCCTACCGGTGTGGGCAAAACGACCACCATTGCTAAATTAGCAGCCCGATTTGCCGCACGCTATGGCTCGGATCAAATTGCGCTTATTACCACTGACCATTACCGCATTGGCGCCCACGAGCAGCTGCAAACTTATGGGCGTATTATGGGGGTGGTGGTTAAACAAGCGCGTACTTACCAAGAGCTGGCCCAAGCGCTTTACCAGCTGCGTCATCGGCGCTTGGTGTTAATTGATACTGCGGGTGTGGGGCAGCGCGACATTCGACTGAATGAGCAGCTAGACACTTTAGTGGGTGATAAACAAATTAAGATCCGCAATTATTTAGTGCTACCTGCCACCGCACAGCGTCGGGTATTACAAGAAGCAGTGGATCACTTTCGGCGTATCCCGCTGGCGGGGTGTATTTTAACGAAGCTAGATGAAAGCTTGTCGCTGGGAGATGTGCTGGATATTAGTATCCAAAATAGTCTTCCTATTAGTTATATCACCGATGGGCAGCGGGTACCGGAAGACATACGATTGGCCGATGGGATTGAGCTGGTCAAGCAGGCGTTAGGAAGTTTAGAGCAGCGTCGAGAAGATCCTTACTACTGGGAATCTTCTGAGTCCGATGAAGAGGATGCGCGTTTTTATGAATAATTGGTTTCAGGACCAGGCGAGTGGGCTGCGACTTATGCAAAAATCAAGCAGAGTACAGGTTATTTCGGTCACTGGGGGTAAGGGTGGTGTGGGCAAAACCAACATTACGCTGAATATGGCGTCTGCGATGGCCGCCATGGGAAAACGCGTAATGGTATTGGATGCCGATTTAGGATTAGCCAACGTAGACGTGTTACTGGGAATTCGGGTTAAGCGTAACCTATCTCATGTTTTACGCGGTGAATGCACTCTTGATGAAGCATTAGTGGAAGGTCCACAAGGAATTAAGATTATTCCGGCAACCTCGGGCAATCAGTCGATGACCGAATTATCTCCGCTAGAGCATGTGAGCCTTATTCGTGCTTTTAGTGAGATGAAAACCCCAATTGATATTTTGCTAGTGGATACCGCTGCCGGTATCTCAGACATGGTGCTTAGCTTCTCGCGGGCGGCCCAAGAAGTGATGGTAGTGGTGTGCGATGAACCCACTTCAATTACTGATGCTTATGCATTGATTAAAATACTGTCGCGTGATTATGGGGTTTTTCGCTTTAAAATTATCGCCAACATGGTGCGCAGTCAACGTGAAGGGCGAGAGCTGTTTGCTAAGCTAACGCGAGTAACCGATCGCTTTTTAGATGCCGCGTTAGAGTTGGTGGCCTGTGTGCCGTTTGATGGTAACTTACGCTTAGCGGTGCGCCGACAAACCTTAGTCGTTAACCAATACCCTAAGTCTCCTTCGGCCATGGCCATCAAAATGTTGGCAGATAAAGCGATTAGCTGGCCTGCGCCTGAGCGTGCAGGTGGTCATTTACAGTTTTTTATTGAAAACTTACTGAATCCGCCGGTGGCAGAGACTGATGTCTGGAGTAAATAAAGCAAAGGCGTATGCTCGCCAACAGCAGTCCCAGTTAATTGAACGTCATGCGGGCTTGGTGCGTCGTATTGCTTATCATTTATTAGCACGACTGCCTGATAGCGTATTAGTTGACGATTTAATTCAGTCTGGCATGGTCGGTTTATTAGAAGCCACTCGTAATTTTGATGCCAGCAAAGGGGCCAGTTTTGAAACCTTTGCTGGTATTCGTATTCGGGGAGCCATGCTAGATGAAATGCGCCGAGGCGACTGGGTACCTCGCTCAGTGCACAAAAATAGCCGCCAAGTTGCGGATGCGATTGCTGAAATACAAGCGCGTGAAGGGCGTAACGCCACTGATCGGGAAGTAGCTGATGAGCTTAAGGTGAGCTTGGATGCGTATTACGCTATGTTGCGTGATACTAGTAATGGTAAAATACTGGACATGGATGAGTTTGAAACGGGGATTGATGCACATGTAGAGGTGGGGCATTATAGTGATAACCCCTTCGATGACATGGCTAAACAGCGCTTTCAAACGTCCTTGTCGCAGCATATTAAAACCTTGCCTGAGCGAGAAGCCATGGTGTTATCTTTATATTATGATGAAGAGCTTAACTTAAAAGAAATTGGTGACGTGTTGGATGTTAGTGAGTCACGCGTGAGCCAAATTCATAGCCAAGCGATGCATCGATTACGCGCAAAGCTAAAAGACTGGAAAGGGTGAACTCTTCTGGCCGTGAACAGCGTCGTTTAGATAGTAGCTATAAAAAATTTCAGGTTTTATGGCTATTTTTCCATAACAAAATGGCTTAGCTTTAACCGGTAAAGGTGATGTGGTTGCGTTATTAAACTGCGGACTGTGTTTTTTTTGTGTGTTAAATGACCAATTTCTAACGCTTGGTCTATTTTATTGTATTAATTACCCGATATACGATTTAAGTTAAGGTTTTGTGGGGCGATATAGTTAAGATACTTGTTATGTTCAGCCGCCATTGATTTAGCTGATAGGAGATATTGCTTGGACAAAAATATGAAAATCCTGATTGTGGATGATTTTTCCACTATGCGCAGGATTATAAAAAACTTATTAAGAGATCTCGGGTTTAATAACACCTTAGAGGCGGATGATGGCCTTACTGCATTACCTATGCTAAAAAACAGCGATTTTGACTTTGTTGTTACCGATTGGAATATGCCGGGTATGCAGGGGATTGATTTATTAAAAGCGATTCGAGCTGACGAAAAGCTCAAACACCTGCCGGTATTAATGGTGACAGCAGAAGCGAAGCGTGAGCAAATTATTGCTGCTGCCCAAGCTGGGGTAAACGGTTATGTGGTTAAGCCTTTTACAGCAGGTACTTTAAAAGAGAAGCTTGAAAAAGTATTTGAGCGAATTGGATAAAAAGGCAGCATAATGGCATTTCAGAAAGGAACGATCAGCTTAGAGCAGGCTCGTATACTGGTGGCAATGTTAGAGCGTGGCGATCAGGAAGGAGCAGACCGTTATTTGACTGACGTGTGCATGCCCCAAGCGAAAGATTTGGTTGATCAAGTAGGGCAGCTTACGCGTCAGCTACACGACTCTTTGCAGGAGTTTCGTAACGACCCGCGCTTGCCTGAGATCGCAGAAAGTGAAATTCCTGATGCTCGCGAGCGTTTAAGTTATGTTATTGACATGACAGATAAAGCCGCTAACCGTACTATGGATGCGGTAGAAACTAGCTTGCCGATTGTTGACCGACTTACGGATAATATTCAGCAAATTATGCCAAATTGGCGTGAGCTAATGGAGCGTCAACTAGAGTTGGGGCAGTTTAAAGAGTTATGCTTTAAGTTAGATGGTTTTTTACTGAGTTCTAATCAAGATGCCGATCAGTTAAAAGAATTGCTAACCGAAATTTTAATGGCACAAGATTATCAGGATTTAACTGGCCAGATGATCCGTCGGGTTATTAATTTGGTACAAGAAGTAGAAGCCAAGTTGGTTGCTATTTTGTCTGTATTCGGCCGCTTGCCGGGTATGGAAGACGCCCAACCTACGCCAAAAAAGGATCCGGTCTCGGACATTACTGCCGAAGGCCCCATTATGCACAAAGAACATCGACAAGATGTCGTTTCAGACCAAGACGGTGTGGATGATTTACTGTCTAGTTTGGGATTCTAAGGAGAAAACATGGGCTTTGATGTAGATGAAGATATTCTACAGGATTTTATGATCGAAGCATCAGAGATCCTAGAGCAGTTGTCGGAGCAGTTGGTTACACTTGAACAACAGCCAGACGATAAAGAGCTACTAAATGCTATTTTCCGTGGTTTCCATACCGTTAAAGGGGGAGCTGGCTTTTTATCGCTGACTGCCTTGGTTGATACCTGCCATAAAGCCGAGAACGTATTTGATATCTTGCGCAACGGCCAGCGGCAAGTAACTTCAGAGCTGATGGACGTTATTTTGCGTGCTTTGGATACGGTAAATGTGATGTTTTCCGAAATTCAAAATCGCGAAGAGCCCACGCCGGCTGAGCCCGAGTTGCTGGCTGCATTAGAAGGTTACTGCCGTCCTGAAAGTGAAGATGAAGCGGCTGATAAAAAGGCGCCTGAAGCGCAAGCACCTTCACCCACTGAGCCGGGCATTGCTGGTTTAGATGACAACCAATATCAGCAAATGTTAACGGAGTTGGATCCTGAACCTGCGACGCCTGCCAGCGAGGCTGCATCTGACGCAGCGGACTCTGACGATATTACAGATGATGAATTTGAAGCCTTATTAGATCAACTACATGGTGCGGGTAAGCACGGTGGTGCGCCTGAGGCGGCAGAGCCAGAGTCGAGTACATCAGATGATGGTTTAATTGACGATCTTGAGTTTGAGAACTTGCTTGACGAGTTACATGGCTCAGGTAAGGGCCCAACAGTAACCGAGTCTCATTCACCTGAACCGCCGCCTGCTCCTACGCCCGCGCCTGCACCCGTTGCCAAAGCTGCAGAAAAAGCCCCTGCTAAGGCGGCAACACACAGTGCAGCAGCGGATACATCGGTGCGAGTGGATACTAAGATACTCGATAAGATCATGAACATGGTGGGTGAGTTAGTCTTAGTGCGTAATCGCCTGATTAGTCTTGATGCTAACCATGAAAACGAAGATATCTCTAAAACAGTGGCTAACCTAGATGCTGTGACCGGTGATTTGCAAGGCGCGGTGATGAAAACCCGCATGCAGCCCATTAAGAAAGTATTTGGGCGTTTTCCTCGAGTGGTGCGTGATATTGCGCGTACCATGAAAAAAGAAATTAATTTGGAAATGGTCGGTGAAGATACTGACTTAGATAAAAACTTAGTGGAAGCCTTGGCTGATCCTTTAGTGCACTTGGTACGTAACTCTTGTGATCACGGCATAGAAATGCCGGATGAGCGTGAAGCTGCCGGCAAGCCAAGGGCGGGTGTGATAAGGCTAACGGCTTCTCAGGAAGGTGACCATATTTTGCTGGGCATTGAAGACGACGGTGCCGGCATGGATGCGCAAAAGCTGAAAGATATTGCGATTAAACGCGGTATTTTAGATGTTGATGCTGCAGCACGTATGACTAACAATGAAGCTTATAATTTAATTTTTGCACCGGGCTTTTCAACCAAAGTGGAAATCACTGATGTGTCGGGGCGTGGTGTAGGGATGGACGTCGTTAAAACCGGTATTACCTCGGTGAATGGCTCTATTCATATAGATTCAGAGCAAGGGGTGGGCACCAAACTGCAGATTAAAGTGCCACTGACTTTGGCAATTTTGCCGACCTTAATGGTGTTGGTGGGCAAACAGACGTTTGCACTACCACTGACCAACGTTGATGAAATATTCCACCTTGATTTAACCCGTACTAGTGTTGTGGATGGGCAGTTAACTGTGGTGGTTCGTAACCACGCTATTCCGCTCTTTTATTTGCAAGATTGGTTATTAAAAGGCGTGCCGCGTGCTCGTCAGGCACAAGGCCATGTGGTGATTGTGGCGGTAGGTAATCAGCAAGTCGGTTTTGTGGTTGATGGATTAATTGGTCAAGAAGAAGTTGTCATTAAACCGTTAGATCAGCTCTTGCACGGTACACCTGGTATGGCAGGTGCGACCATTACTAGTGACGGCGGCATTGCCTTGATCTTAGATCTGGCAGGCTTAATTAAAGCGTATGCGCGGCGTTACGTCTAAATACAATAAGTGCGAGGATATTAATGTCTATTCGGGTACTGGTAGTTGATGATTCTAGTTTTTTCAGACGTCGGGTGAGTGAGATCCTTAACCAAGATCCTTTGCTTACTGTGGTAGAAACGGCGGCGAATGGTCAAGAGGCCATTGAAAAAACGCGGCTAGTGCGCCCCGATGTCATTACCATGGATATTGAAATGCCGGTAATGGATGGGATTACAGCTGTGCGTCACATTATGCAAGAAGTACCCACGCCGGTATTAATGTTCTCGTCGCTTACGCACGATGGCGCTCAAGCGACGTTAGATGCGCTAGATGCTGGTGCGGTCGACTTTTTACCTAAAAAGTTTGAAGATATTGCGCGCAGTAGAGATGAAGCCATGCTATTGCTACAGCAGCGAGTGAAAGCCATTGCGCGTCGTCGTCGTTTTATGCCACCTAAAACAGCGCCGCTTGCTGCCACACCACCGCCGTTGCGTACTCCGTTAAGTCGCCCGGCTGCACGCCCTGTCGCGGGGCGTGAGCCTAAAACGGCTTTTGAGGCTCGAACAAGATCTGAGACTCGTTCTGTGCTGGGGGCATCTCGCGCTAGGGTGGTACCTACAGAGCCGACACCAGCGAATACACCAGAAGTACGTCATAGTGCACCAAGGCGCAGCGGTAAAAGCTATCAATTGCTGGCCATTGGTACCTCTACCGGTGGGCCTGTGGCGCTACAAGATGTGCTCACAAAGTTGCCGGCCAATTTTGCGCACCCGATTGTGCTTATTCAACATATGCCCGGTACCTTTACCTCGGCCTTTGCGGCACGGCTTAATAGCTTGTGCAAAATTAGCGTAAAAGAAGCGCAAGATGGTGACCAAGTTCGCCCAGGACATGCTTATTTAGCGCCAGGGGGTAAACAGATGATTTTTGAAGGTCGGTCGGGTGCCACACGACTGCGTATTATAGATGGCAATGACAAGGTTAATTACAAACCCTGCGTTGATATTACCTTTGCTTCTGCGGCTAAAGTGTATGGTGGCAAAGTATTGGCGGTAGTATTAACTGGCATGGGGGCAGACGGGCGAGAAGGTGCAAGGTTATTAAAAGCGCAGGGGGCGAGTGTCTGGGCCCAAGACGAAGAAACCTGTGTTGTTTATGGTATGCCTCAAGCCGTTGCTAAGGCAGGCATTGCCAGCGAATCTTTGCCATTGCCAATTATTGGCGAAGCTATCGTTAATGAGATGAGCAGCTAATATGGCACTGAGTGGGCTAATACTGGCACTGACTTGCATTGTGCTTGCGCAATGGTGGCACGGCGGTAGCTTGTGGGGTTTGTTAGATGGCCCCGCGCTATTAATTGTGGTGGGGGGCACCTTAGGTGCTGTGTTACTACAAACCCCATGGCGACAATTTAGTGCAGCCCTCAAGGCCAGTGGCCAATTATTTAGCCTGCCCAAGTGGAATTTTAATGAGCAAGCTTCTCGCTTACTACATTGGTCTCACTTAGCACGTCAAGAAGGGTTTTTAGCATTAGAGTCTAAGGGCGAGCAGGCAAGTGTTGACTCTTTTACACAGCAAGGGCTGCAGTGGGTTGTTGATGGCACTGAACTGATGGCTTTAGAGCAGCTGTTTGATAATGAACTAAGCTGCATTGAAGAGCAAAAAGAGTTAGAAGCACAAGTCTTTGAGGCCATGGGCGGTTATAGCCCCACCATTGGTATTATAGGCGCGGTATTAGGACTGATTCAGGCGATGTCTAACTTAGAAGACCCAGCTCAGTTAGGTGCCGGTATTGCAGTGGCATTTGTGGCCACACTATATGGTGTGGGCTTGGCTAACTTATTATTATTACCTTTGGCAAACCGATTGCGGGCGATTTATCGGCTGGAATTACGCTATAGAGAACTAACGGCAATTGGCTTATTAGCCATTGCCCGAGGTGACAGTAGCTTGTCGATGAGCCGTCAGTTAGCGCAATATCAAGGGTTGCGTCATTGAGACGGCGCTCGTTAGTCACCCGTAATCGAAGAGCCAGTGGCACTTCTGGTCCAGAGCGTTGGCTGGTGTCTTATGCAGACTATATGACGTTAGTGTTTGCGTTGTTTGTGGTGCTATATGCCATTAATGCCAGCAAAACAGAATATAAGCAGCCTATGCTTGAGGGGATAGAGCAAGCATTAGTACGATTAAATGGTAAGTCTGAGCCCACTGACGCCGATAGTTTAATGATTATGCCGTCGGATAATAAAGATGCGCTTAACATTAATACCCAGCTTAAGGAAATAGACGCGCCTTTAGCTGAAGTGAAAGCTCAACTTGCATTGGCCTTACCAGGCTTATTACAACAAGAATCGGTTGTATTAGAAGAAAAAGGCGACTGGTTGATTGTGAGCTTTGACGGTAAATTATTATTTGCCAGTGGTAGCGCGTTACTGGGGCCGAATGCCAAGCCGCTGCTAAGTCGAATTATACCGGCATTAACAGTGGGAACACACTTTATACGCGTACGAGGTTATGCAGATAATTTGCCAGTGAATAACGAATTATACGCTTCTAATTGGCAGTTATCCGCTGAGCGAGCTCGCGCTGTATTAGAATGGTTGCTTTATGAGGGTATTAGCGCCCCTCGGCTTGCCTTAGAGGCTTATGGTGAGTTTCAGCCACAACAGATATCACTAGGTGATCGTGGCCGTGCGCAACGTCGGCGAGTTGATATTGCAATCTCGCCCCAGCAGTGGCAAACGCCAACCGCGCTGCCATCTCGGCCTTTGGCCACAGAAAAAAGTCCGGATTTACGTGTATATGAGCTGCCCAATGGTGGCATTCGTATCGGCACAACACAGGAATAAGCATTGATAGTTTGGACAGTAGCAAATCAGAAAGGGGGCGTGGGTAAAACCACTACAGTCGTCGCACTTGCAGGTTTATTATCGCAGCATAATAAGCGCGTATTGCTGATCGATACCGACCCTCATGGTTCGCTGACCTCTTATTTCGACTATGATATGGACGGGCTGCAACACAGCCTGTTTGATTTATTTAAAGCCCCTCAGCCAACCAAGGCGTTATTTGAACAGGTGTCATTAAAAACCCGTTTTAGTGGTATTACCTTATTACCGGCGTCTATTTCGTTGGCTACTTTAGAGCGTACCTCCAGTAGCCGAGAGGGTATGGGGCTCGTCCTCAAACGCTTACTCAGCGAAGTAGAACAAGATTTTGATGTGGTGATTATAGACTGTCCGCCAGTATTAGGGGTGATGATGGTGAATGCCTTGGCGGCCTGCGACCGTATTTTAGTACCGGTGCAAACAGAGTTTTTAGCCATTAAAGGGCTAGAGCGTATGGTGAGCACCTTTAAGTTAATGCACAGGGCTAAAAAAGAAGGTTTTAAATATACTATTGTGCCAACCATGTTTGATCAGCGTACACGTGCCTCGGTACAAAGCTTAACAAGCTTAGAACAAGAATATGAGGGTAATTTATGGCCGTCGGTTATTCCTGTTGATACCAAGTTTCGTGATGCAAGTTTGCGTCATGAACCGCCTTCTTACTTTGCTAAAGGTAGCCGCGGGGTATTTGCCTATCACTCCTTGTTACGGTATTTATGGCAGCAAGAAGGGGCGGAGACGGCGCTATGAATCAACAACATTCCGATGCACTTGATAATTATTTTGACGCTTTACTAGCAGAGTCGCCAGAGTCTAAACCTGATGCCACGCCCCGTGCTGAGCCACAGCCTCAGGTTGCAGCTTCCCCTAGTGTGGCGGCTAAACCGTTTGCTGAGCCTGTTGAAACGGAACGTCGCCAAACATTAGAGGCCTTACTGGCACAAGTAGCAGAGCTTAAAGAAGAAGAACTAAAGGTTGCTACGCCAGAGCCCATTACGCAGCCAGAAGTTAAGGTGGCTCCGGCCGTTGAGCCTGCCCCTGTTGTTAGCACACCTGCTGTGAAGGCTCCGCCCAAAGTGCAAACTGAGGTTGAGGTAGCCCCTGTTGTTGTGAATACGCCCGCAAGTGATGAATGGCGTAATATGGACACCGAGCATAGTTTTCAGGTGTTATTTTTTGAAGTGGCTGGCATGACCTTTGCCGTTCCTTTAAC
>NZ_JBQDEX010000081.1:0-12839 GCF_052084945.1 Oceanisphaera sp. | reverse complement strand
TTTCGGCATCTACAGAAGATAAAGCTGACCACTTACTTAATCCGATTGGTATTATTTAGCGTGATAAGGGCGAGATAATCGATGTACCGACTCAATAAAAGCACCGGCATGATCAGGATCTACATCTAAATGAATGCCGTGGCCAAGGTTAAAGACATGCCCAGGCCCCTCGCCAAACCCTTCAAGAATATTGGCTACTTCTTGCTCAATACGGGGAATAGGTGCATACAACATAGATGGATCCATATTGCCTTGCAGTGCAACCTTATCACCTACACGGCGCTTGGCTTCGGCGATATCAATGGTCCAATCTAACCCAATACCATCACAACCGGTTGCTGCAATAGACTCTAACCACTGGCCACCATTTTTGGTGAACAGGGTTACAGGAACATGCTGTCCGTCATAGGTGCGCGTTAAACCATCAACAATTTTCGCCATATATTGCAGAGAAAACTCATGGTAATCGCGCTTACTCAGTACCCCACCCCAAGTATCGAAAATCATTAACGATTGGGCGCCAGCAGCAATTTGTGCGTTCAAATAGCTGGTGACACTGTCGGCCAATTTATCCAGCAACAAGTGCATAGCTTTAGGATCGGCAAACATCATTTTTTTAGTTTTCATAAAAGTCTTAGAACCGCTACCTTCCACCATGTAGGTGGCCAGCGTCCACGGGCTGCCAGAAAAACCAATTAATGGCACTTCGCCTTTTAGTTCGCGACGAATAGTTCGCACCGCATTCATCACATACTGCAGCTCGCCTTCAGGGTCGGGAATACCAATTTTTTCGACGTCGGCCATACAGGTAATAGGACGTTGAAACTTAGGCCCCTCTCCTGTTTCAAAATACAGACCTAGCCCCATTGCATCGGGAATAGTCAAAATATCAGAAAACAAAATTGCCGCATCAAGAGGAAACCGACGCAAAGGTTGCAGCGTTACTTCACAAGCTAACTCGGCGTTTTTGCACAGCGACATAAAATCGCCCGCTTCGGCCCGAGTCGCTTTATATTCAGGTAAATAACGCCCCGCTTGACGCATCATCCATACCGGAGTCTGGTCTACAGGCTGACGCGCTAACGCACGTAAATAACGATCATTTTTCAATGGTTGCATTCTATCGTCCCAAAACAGGTGGCAATTTAGTGCCATTATACCACCAGAACCCCTAAAGCCCCAATCGCCTATTAGCCCCCACATTATTGCTCACTTAATAGGCTTTTATGTGTATCTCTTTAAAATAACTGTCTTTTTTTAATTAGTAGCTATGCTTAATGATGAGTGAGCGCTCAAATTATATGCAACACTATTGACCCCAGCCTAGGTTTTCTTTAAAGATAGTAGTGACCGTCTAATTTGGTCATCCCAAGGAGGGAACTATGCTTAAAAAAATGGAAAAAACCAAAGCGCAACTTGTCGGAAAACACCAAGCACTGGATACATTTATCGATGCCCGACAACGTTTATTAGTAGAATATATCCGCTTATCAACCGGCTCAAAAACGCTGCCCTCAGCCAAAGAGCTATCAGACTTTTGTGCTCAGCTGGTGGATTACGTGAGTGCTGCACATTTTGAAATCTATGATTATGTGATGGGTGCTTATGAAGCAGCTCGCGGTAATGGCCGTACCTTAGCCGAGCGTATTTACCCTAGAATAAAAAAGGGGACGGTACAGGCGCTAGATTTCCATGATAAATACACCAATGCTAACGACACGACGTTATTAGAACTAGATAAAGATCTTAGTCAGCTTGGTGAGATGCTTGAAGAACGGTTTAACCTAGAAGATCGTTTGGTATTTGCCGTATCACTGCTTAACTACCTTAACACCAGTGAGCCGGCCTAATTGGAGTAGGTAATATGTCTGAACGCAGAGTATTTACCCGTATCGGCTTTAGCACTCCAGCTTGGTTAGTGGACACCAAGGGTCAGCAATATCACACAGAGGTACAAGACATTTCATTGCATGGTGCCTTAGTGTCCGTTACCGAACCGTGGCTAGAAAAAAAAGGGGGGCGCATTGAGTTGCGCTTGTCGCTAGATGGGCAAGATGAAAATATTATTATGCTTACCCAGCAGCGCTACCATAAAGCCGGCTTTATTGGCCTAGAATGCCAGCAGCTAGACATTAATAGCGCAGCTCACCTGCGCCGACTTGTTGAACTTAACCTAGGCGATCATGCGCTACTACAGCGTCAGTTTGAAGAGTTATTAGATCAATAAGCGCTTACTGCATTTTCTATAACGCCTCTAGCGCTTCTTCTAATTTTTTAACTGCAATCACTTCCATCCCTGGAGGAGATTGCTTAGGTCGATTTGCCCACGGAATGATAGCACGCGTAAATCCGTGTTTAGCAGCCTCCATTAACCGCTCTTGCCCTGAAGGGACTGGGCGAATTTCTCCCGAGAGACCAACCTCACCAAATACCACTAGCTCTTGGGGAAGGGCCTTATCTCGAAAGCTTGAAACCAACGCCAGCAATAAGGCTAAATCGGCACTGGTATCTTCTACTCGCACTCCCCCTACTACGTTCACAAACACATCTTGGTCGGCCATTTGTAAACCACCGTGGCGGTGTAGCACCGCCAACAGCATAGACAATCGATTTTGCTCTAGCCCGACCGTCACCCGCCTTGGATTGCCTAACTGCGAATAGTCGACTAATGCTTGCAGCTCTACTAATAACGGCCGAGTACCTTCCCAAATAATCATCACCACAGAGCCGGTAGTTTGCTCTTCACCACGGCTTAAAAAAATGGCCGAAGGATTACTCACCTCTTTTAGTCCAGTTTCGGTCATGGCAAATACTCCCAACTCATTTACTGCACCAAAACGGTTTTTATGGCTGCGCAACATACGAAAACGGCTGTCGTTGGCACCATCCAGCATAATGGAGCAGTCAATGCAGTGTTCTAACACCTTGGGCCCTGCTAAAGCGCCATCTTTGGTGACATGCCCCACCATCAGCATAATCACCCCTTGCTGCTTGGCAAAGCGAGTTAACTGAGCGGCAGCTTCTCGCACTTGGCTAACAGTCCCTGGAGAGGATTGCACCTCAGCAACATGCATCACTTGAATAGAGTCAATGACCACCACCGCCGGCTTTTCTTCTCGTGCCACATGACAAATTTGCTCAACACTGGTTTCCGACAACATGCGCAGTTGATCTCGCGGCAAGCCCAATCGCTGCGCACGCATAGCGACTTGCTGCAGTGATTCTTCGCCAGTGACGTACAGCGTTTTCATCCGACTGGCCAAACCACACATGACTTGTAGCAATAAAGTACTTTTACCCGCACCTGGGTTACCGCCAATTAAAATAGCAGAGCCAGTGACCATACCACCGCCTAATACGCGATCCAGCTCAGTAAACCCACTGTTAATACGTGGTAGCTCACTTAGCGAAACTTCATCCAGAGTTTGCACCTGATTGCCTTGCGTACCTGCATAGCCCGAAAAACGACTATTACGACTGCTGCCGGAAGCGGGCGCTAAGCGAATTTCAGTGACAGTGTTCCATTCTTTACACTCTGAGCACTGCCCTTGCCAACGCGGAAACTCTGCCCCACACTCACCACATACAAATGCCGTTTTAGACTTGGCCATGCTTATTCACTCATTGATTGACGAGCTGCTATACTGGACCAAGTTTTTAACCCACTCAACCCCAAGCTAGGTCAAGATGGAACTCAGCCCTTATAAGACGCTACTCAATAAACTGGTGACACTGAGTTACCATAATGACATTGACGGCTTGTTAGACCACTGGCTGCCAGAAGCAGACCAAGATACTCGCTACCAGTTGCAAGCTGAGGTTAATCGCCTTACCAGCCCTTGCCTGCGCGTGCTAGATTTACGCAGTTTGTTCCCAGAAAAATGTCAGCTCGTGAGTCATCAAGGTCTAAACCACATGATGCCTGAGCCGCTTGTACGACGCTTTCATGTACTGCTTAAAGACTATAATGGCGAATACACTCGCGGCTTATATGAAGTATTATTGGCGGAGCTGGCCGCACTTAGAAAGTTACCTGCACAGTTTAATAGCATTCCCTGGCAACTTCCTGCACAGGGCGTACGGCGCAAAGAAAGTCGATTGCGCTTTGTCACCCCCGTGATACTTCACCTAGATAATAATGAAATCTTGCTGGGAAACACCCTAGATATTTCAGCAAGCGGCTTGTTAGTGCAATTAGCAGATGCTGTACGCTTGCCTGAACAGCTTAGAGTGTCATTCCCTGAGCTGGCCAAGCAACCCCAACTGGCGTGCTTGGCCACTCCCAGCAGTTATCAGTTAAAGCAAGACGCTGATGACTTAAGGCGCTTAAAAATGCAGCGCGCCGATGACTCTCCTGAGTCAAACCACGCCCTTAGCGAGTTTATTAAACAACAGCGCCCTCGCTATGGCTTAGACGCCGAAGATGTTTATATGACGGTTCAAGTACGATGCTGGGGGCAGGCGCTATTGGAAACCAGTTTAAGTATGTCATTGTTTACTAATGAACAAGGCGAGTTGCAACAAGCTCTTACTAATCGTTATCACACACAAACACTCACCACGTGGCAACAAGAAACCCCAGGCGATTTATTAACGACATTGCTCTCACCAAAACGCATTTTAGCCATGAGTACTCAGCCTAATGAGTCGGTGCTGCTTTATAGTTTTGTGCATCAAGGGCCAAAACACGCCTATTACTTTGTGGCAAGCCAGCATTCGTTAGATAAAGAAGGCGCATACAGCGCATTTATTAACGAAGGATTACGCGCCCAAACATTACGTTGTTATCATCTACAACTGCGCCCACTTATTTATAATGATCAAAGCGTGGCTACTTTAGACGTAAAAAGTGCTCACCAATTACAGCAATTAACATGGCAGCTTTGGCTTACGCCTTTACCTTCTCCTGATACACAAATCGTTGACGAGGTTAAACTAAAGCAGCTCACCACGTTTATTAGCCCATTGCGTCAGCAAAACATCGTACTTTCACCATTAGGCCGACAAGCCTCTAAACGTCAAGAAACACGCTTTAAGCTAAAAAGTGTCTTAGAGCTCACTGTCTCTAATCAGGTTATTAAAGGTGAAACTGAAGATTTATCGACCCGTGGTATGAAAGTGCAATTAGCTGAGCCACTCCACCTTGAACTGCCAAGCATTGTGAGTGTGCATTTAACAGCCCTCAATAAACGCAGCCCGCAGTGGCGTTTAAAGGCATTGCCTTATCGCGTGGTAAACATTAGTGGCAATGGAAAAACACTGCATTTACGTATTGAAGGGCCAGAAGAAGATCACGCAGCTTATCTGTTTTTAACTGCATTATTTGAGCAAAATCAAGATAAGCTGCGTGCTCGCCCAGAGGCACAACATACACCTGCTTGGCTTATTTGGCTCTGTCGACAAGCACTGCAACAGCCACCTTCACCTACTTTTTTATTAGGCCGCAACGATGGCGGCTTTTATATGCAAGGAGCCATTGCCAATTTATTTCAGCCATCATTAGTATCTCTACTGTCTAATAGCCACCAGCAGGCCCACTTTAGCCGATTGGTCTCACGCCAACTTTTACAATCAACATTTAGTCAACTGCTGCGCCCTGATGGTCGTCACCATCACTTTCTGGATATATGGACGGCAAAGACCACAGATGGCAGTGGTCATAATAGACTTTGGGTTAAACCTGACTTAGATCGTCGCGCCTTTTTACAAGACACTCGTCACCATACCGATCTGCGCGTAAGCTTAGTGATCATTAATCGCTTAACATTACGCCAGCTCAATCACATGGTGCCAGAATGGGAAAAGCTAACGCAAATGTCACTGCATAAGACCCAGCAATTAGAACAACAGCTTGCTGAGCTTGCACTTTTAAGTCAGGTTTTTGATATTACCGATATGATGCAACCAACTAAGGCGCCTGTAACACGCACAACACCCCTTCCAGGCTTAGCTGATTAAAGCACACAGGCGCTTGTTCTTGCACTAGGGGTTTGGCATGCAGTGCCACCCCAAGGCCTGCCGCTGCCAGCATCTGTAAATCGTTAGCACCATCGCCCACGGCCACCGTTTGGCTAGGTGCAATATTAAAGCGCTCGGCCAGTTCGAGTAAAATGCGCGCTTTTGCCTTAGCATCCACAATATCACCCAGTACTTCGCCAGTAAAGCGGCCGTCTTTTATCTCTAGGGTATTAGCAAAGTCAGCATCAAAGCCCAACGTTTCTCGCAGGTGACCGGTAAAGGGAGTAAACCCACCGGATGCGAGGGCTACTTTCCAATTCATGGCTTTTAGGCCTTCCACTAAGGTAATCAAACCAGGCATCAACGGCATTTTGGCAATCACCTGATCGATAATAGCCGCATCAGCGCCAGCTAACGCTTTTACGCGACGGCGTAAGCTTTCTGAAAATGGCAGTTCGCCTTCCATAGCAGCACGAGTCACAGCTGCCACCTCTTCACCTACCCCTGCCAAGCGAGCAATTTCATCAATACACTCTATTTGAATAGCGGTAGAGTCCATGTCCATTAACACTAAGCCAGGTTGAGTCGCGTCGGGCAACGCCGGTACACAGGCAAGATCCCAACCGGTGGCCAATACTTGTAATTGCTGTTTAAGCTCTGGGGACCAGTATGATAGTCGCAAGCTAACCACATCTCGTTCAGCCACTCGCTTTATACCGGCAACTTCTACCGCAACACCGGCACCCTCTAATAAGTGTAAGTTCTGCAACAAGACTGATTTAGACAATGGGTTGCCCAATAAAACCAGATGCCCTTGCACCTTATGAAGATGTCCCTTTTCCAGTATTCCTGACTGCCCCTGTTTAGCAGATTGCCAAAGGTAGGATTGACCAGATAAAAGTTCAGTCCAATCTTCCATCTGCTCGGGTAAAACGTCCATTAACAGTGTCACTTGTTCTTCCTATGCTCAAAAGGCCAGCGCCTAGGGTAGCGTATTGCTTTTTAATCAAGCAAGAGACAATATAGACGTCTATGTGGAAAAATTACCTAACACGACCTCGGCTACTGCTGGTACTCAGCATATTGGCGCTAGTATTACTGATAAGCTGGCAGTGGTTGCACTTTGCGCAATTGGGTCATCACTGGCAACAAGTGACTCAGCGTGCCTTGGCGAGCCCCTTGGCCGACTATGCCGAGCAGCAAGCGACACATGTCTTACTCGCAGACCAAAACCAACAGCCTCAGCAGCTGGTAGATGAGCTAGCCACGGGAAGCTTGGTGTCTGTGGCACAACTTTATGATGATAGCGGTCAATTATTGGCCTCATCAGGTGAGGGCGCCACAGAGCAAAGCCTAACGGCGTTATCTGCTTATGTTCGCCCCTTATATCATCAAGGCCAACCGATTGGCTTTTTGTATTTACACCTTGCCAATACCCCTGTGGCGGTTGCGCAAAACACCGCTTGGCAGCAGCTTACCTACTATTTACGTTGGCTACTGCCATTGTGTGTGGTGTTTGGGCTGCTAGTGGGAGCCATAGCAAGCAGGTTCTCTATAACGCTAAGTAGCAAAGCTTAATCACCTTGCAGCAATACCGACTCTAATGCTACTTCTATCATATCGTTGAAGGTACTTTGGCGCTCATCTGAGCTCAAGGCTTCTTGGCGTATAATATGATCTGACACAGTGCACAGGGTTAGGGCCCGCGCACCGTATTCGGCGGCCACGCCATATAAACCGGCGGCTTCCATTTCTACACCTAACATGCCGTATTGTTTCATTAATTCAAATAATTCAGGCTGAGGCGTATAAAACAAATCTGCTGAAAACAAATTACCAACTTTAACCGCCACCTTGCATGCTTTAGCGGCCATCACAGCGTGATTCACTAGATCAAAATCGGCTAATGCTGCTAAATCGTGATCCATAAAGCGCATACGGTTTACTTTAGAGTCGGTGCTCGCACCTAAGCCCACCACTAAATCACGCAGTTGTACGTCGTCGCGCACAGCACCACAAGAGCCAACTCTAATAAGAGTGTTCACGCCAAACTCGGTAATCAATTCTTTGGCATAAATAGACACAGATGGTATCCCCATACCATGACCCATTACAGACACAGCTCGCCCTTTATAGGTGCCGGTAAACCCCAGCATATTGCGCACTTGATTTACTTGCTTCACATTCGACAAAAAAGTGTCGGCAATATATTGCGCCCGCAACGGGTCCCCCGGCATTAAAATAGTGTCGGCAAAATCGCCGCGTTGGGCATTAATATGAGGTGTCGCCATTATCAGTTCCTATATCAAGTTAGCAGTGCACTTTACGTTGCACGCCGTAAGTCAAAAAAGAGGTTATTCGCCTTTAACATTGCGCGTAATACAAGCCACGTGCGGCTGCCTGTTATAAAAACGAAGTGCCGTAGTCCATGGGGCTGGTGCCAAAATATTGGGCTAAGCTTTGTCCCACATCAGCAAAGGTGGCGCGCTCACCCAAAGAGCCTGGGGTTAACCCTCCCCCTAAACACAACACAGGGACATGCTCACGGGTGTGCTCTGTGCCTGGCCAGCTAGGATCACAGCCATGGTCAGCGGTCAGGATCAAGAGATCACTGGGTTCTAATTGTGCCAGCAACTCAGGCAAGCGCGCATCAAAGGCTTCTAGTTCAGCGGCATAGCCAGCAATATTGCGTCTATGACCAAAGCTGGAGTCAAAGTCCACAAAGTTGGTCATAATCAAAGTATTATCGCCAGCCCGCTCAATCTCGCTTAACGTTGCCTCAAATAATGCCTCCATGCCGGTGGCTTTTACTTTATGTGTAATGCCGCAATGGGCATAGATATCGGCAATTTTACCAATCGACACTACCTCACCTTGTTGCTCATCAACCAGCTTTTGTAAAACGGTCGCCGCTGGAGGCTCTATGCTGTAGTCGCGTCGATTACCGGTGCGGGCAAACTCTGTTACCTCTCCATCTTGCTGTTGGCCACCAATAAAAGGCCGCGCAATCACCCGCCCAATGTTATAGGGCATTAATAACTCACGAGCGATTTCACATAACTGATATAAACGCTCTAAGCCAAAGTGTTCTTCATGTGCTGCAATTTGAAACACAGAATCTGCTGAGGTGTAACAAATCGGCATACCGGTGCGCACATGCTCTTCACCTAACTGCTCTAAAATAGTAGTACCAGAAGCATGACAATTTCCTAAAATACCGGGCAGTTTAGCTTGGCTCACCAGATCGTTAATCAGCTCAGCCGGAAAGCTGTTTTCTGTATCTAAAAAGTAGCCCCACTCAAACAGTACCGGCACCCCGGCCAGCTCCCAGTGCCCCGAAGGCGTGTCTTTTCCGGTGGAGATTTCTTTTGCGTAGCCATAACTACCTATGACCTCTGTGGGTAAACTCACCCCAGGTGCTACGTGGCCAGTGCTTTCTTGGTGGGCATGAAAGAGCCCAAGCTTACCTAAATTAGGCAGCTGTAATGGTCCTTTTCGGCTTCGATGCGTACTGCTATCAGCAAGATCGGCGTGCCCCTGCAGACACGCCTTAGCAATATGACCCAGTGTGTCTGAACCCTGATCACCAAATTGCTCAGCATCGGCGGCAGCGCCAATACCAAAGGAGTCGAGTACAAGTACAATTGCGCGTTTCATAGGGTGTCCTTATGATGTGTATAAAAGGGGATATATGGCCTTTAACTGCACGGCCACGCCTTATTTAAGTGCATATCACCTGTCACGATAATGTATTGAGTAACTGTGCTAACAAGCTAGAAGCGCCAAAGCGAAAGTGCGTAGGCGTTATCCATTCAGCGCCCATGATTTGCTGCGCCAATTGCATATATTGCAACGCTTCTTCGGTAGTGCGCACGCCCCCCGCGGCTTTAAAGCCAACGTCTTGTTTACTGTCACGAATAGCCGTTAATATGACCTCGGTTGCCGCTAAAGTCGCATTTACCGCCACCTTACCAGTGGAGGTTTTTATAAAGTCAGCACCGCCAGCAATGGCTAACTCACTAGCCTGGCGCGTGAGTGACGCTGTATTTAGCTCACCACTTTCAATAATAACTTTTAAGCTTACATCGCTTTTTATGCATAGCGCTTTACCAGCACGCACCATAGCTAAAGCCGCGTCTGTGTCGCCGGCGATTAACTGGCGATAAGGTAATACCAAGTCAATTTCATGCGCGCCTGCTGCAATAGCCGCCGTTATATCTTGCTCTACCTGCTTCACACTGTGATCGCCATGCGGAAAATTTACCACAGTGGCAATGGCGACTTGTTGGCTAATATTAAGCCGCTCTAACTCTTGAGCCACGGTAGCAATAAAGCGCGGATACACACAAATTGCAGCCACACAGCCCACAGGGGTAGTGGCCTGCTGACACAAACCTTGTATGCTCTGTTCAGTGTCATCATCATTTAAGCTCGTTAAATCCATTAAGCCTATTGCCTGCTCTGCCACCTGTGCTAGTGCAGATTCGTTCATGGTCATCGTGCTCCTTTATTACATTAGTGTTTGGCGTTAAGTCTTGCTGACAGTGCGCTTACGGCTATTTTTACATACCCGATAGCGACAGAAAAAAGCCCGCTATAGTGGCCGACATTAAGTTAGCCAAGGTACCGGCCAATATCGCTTTTAATCCTAAACGCGCAATATCGTGTCGCCGAGACGGTGCCATGCCACCCAAACCACCCAGTAGAATAGCCACAGAGGCAAGATTAGCAAAACCGCATAATGCAAATGAAATAATGGCTTTGGTATGCTCTGACATGACCTGATTGGTCCCCGCAACTAAAGCCTCACCGGTTAAATAAGGAGCAAAGTTAACATAGGCTACAAACTCATTGAGCACGAGTTTTTGGCCAATAAACGAGCCTGCAACCATGGCTTCATCCCAAGGAATGCCTAACAAAAAAGCCAAAGGAGCAAACAACCAGCCAAGTAATAACTCCATGCTTAAATTATCAATGCCAATTAGCTCCCCTATACCGCCTAGCATGCCATTTAATAACGCGATTAGACCAATAAATGCCAGCAACATAGCCCCCACATTCATGGCTAACATCATACCTGAGCTGGCCCCTGTTGCCGCGGCATCAATAATATTTGCAGGTTTGTCCTCGGCGTCATTGCTAGCTAACTCGGCGCTATTTAACACCTCGTTTGTAGCCGGGGTTTCGGTTTCGGGCAGTATTAATTTTGCAAACAATAACCCCCCAGGGGCGGCCATAAAGGAAGCGGCAATTAAATATTCCATAGGCACGCCAATGGCGGCATAACCTGCCAGCACAGAGCCGGCCACCGAAGCTAGCCCGCCACACATAACCGCAAACAATTCAGAGCGAGTCATAGTGGCAATAAAAGGACGCACCACTAGCGGCGCTTCAGTTTGCCCCACAAATATATTGGCGGTAGCCGACAACGACTCAGTACGTGAAATACCGAGTAAACGCTGCAAAGCCCCACCAAGTAGGCGAATAACCCACTGCATCACGCCTATGTAATATAAAACGGCAATTAAAGAAGAGAAAAAGATAATAACCGGTAATACGCGAACGGCAAAAATAAAGCCTAATCCACTCTCAAAAGCGGCATCCCCCACTAAGCCGGCAAATAAGAAATCCATACCATCATTGGCATAGGCAATCACCTGCGACACTCCCGCCGATAACGATTGCAGCATTTCTTTACCCACAGGCACATACAGCACTAATGCGCCCAGCCCCAGTTGCAGCGCAAAGGCTCCGCCTACAGTACGCAATCGAATGGCTTTTCTGTTACTAGAAAACACCAACCCAATGAGCACTAGGCTCAACATACCGACTAAACTCATAATCAATGTCATCGCGCAATTCCTTGGATAGTGGCAGTGCAGTACGGCCTTGAATGTATAGTCAGGTTTAAAGTCTCAGTATAAATAGCTGTTATCGATAAACGAGCGACAGCATCACAAAAACAGCAGACACTCTTTAACTCATGTGTGCCAGTATTGTTTTAGAGTTTATTATTAGCAAAATCAAATAACTGGTTAACATTGTGCTCCAGCTGAATAGCCAGTGTTGCTTCATCACTTTGGCGCAGCTTGGCCAGGGAGGAAAGAACCAGAGGCAGCTGGCTTGGGTGATTATCTTGC
Organism: Oceanisphaera sp.; assembly: GCF_052084945.1. Taxonomy (NCBI): domain Bacteria; kingdom Pseudomonadati; phylum Pseudomonadota; class Gammaproteobacteria; order Aeromonadales; family Aeromonadaceae; genus Oceanisphaera; species Oceanisphaera sp. The sequence goes on along the minus strand of NZ_JBQDEX010000081.1, from coordinate 741 downwards.
CCTTGAAAGCCACACAATGGCATATCAGGCGCATCGGTTTCTAACACCAGCGCTTCTACTGGCAAAACGGCAATGGCGCGGCGGGTTTTATTGGCGCGGGGGTAGCTAATAGAGCCGCCCACGCCAATATAAAACCCCAACTTCCAAAACGCCTCGGCTTGTTGCAAAGATCCAGAAAAGCCATGTACCACACCGCCTACAACTGGGTAGCGGCGCAGCCACTTTAAGACTCGATCATGAGTACCAACACTGTGCAAGATCACCGGCAGCTGATAATGATGCGCTAATTTAAGCTGAGCAATTAGCGCGTCTTCTTGCTGCTCTTGCGCGACGGATAAATGCCTATCTAGGCCTATTTCTCCAACCGCAACGCAGCCTTTATCCGCTTGAGCTAATGCCGCCGCTAATTGGGTCTGCCAGCTGCTGGGGGCATTGGCTAACCACCAAGGGTGCAATCCTAGCGCATAGTAAAGGCCGCGATACCTTGCACATAAGGGGGCTAAGGTAGGCCATTGTGCAGCTTCAATGCCGGGGATCACTAATCTGTGCACTCCTACTGCCTGCGCTCGCTGCCAGTGGTGTGCCCGCGCTTGCTTATTCGCCCCGCCAAAGGCGGCAAAGTCAAAATGGCAATGACTGTCGGTTAGCAACATAGTGTCTCCAAAAGTACCGCTATACACTTTACGTTATACCAATCTGGAAAAATAACTGATCTATTTTTGTTTGTATAAAAAGTCGAAC
>NZ_JBQDEX010000080.1:0-13120 GCF_052084945.1 Oceanisphaera sp. | reverse complement strand
TAGATTGGTACATAGCTAAGTCGGCGTGGTTTAATAATTCATCGCCGTTGGTGCCGTGTTGTGGCGCTAAGGCAATACCAATACTCATACCTACGGTAGCTTCTATTTTGGCCAATCTCATTGGCTTACTAATGGCAGATATTATTTTTTCAGCCACTTTTTGCACGCTCTCAGTATTATCTATATGGGTTAATATAACCGCAAACTCATCGCCACCTAAGCGACCAATAATATCAGTTTCTCGCACGGCACTTTTCAAGCGTTTAGCTACCTCAATTAATAACTGATCGCCCACTTCATGGCCTGCGGTGTCATTAACATATTTAAAATCATCTAAGTCTAAATACATTAAGGCTATACTTTGCTCATTACGATGCATGTGTAATATGGCTTTATCTAGCTGTTCTGTAACAGAGCGACGATTAGCGATACCGGTTAACTCATCATTAAAAGCCAGCGCTTGTAGCTTAAGGGTTTGCTCCTCTACTAGGGCTCTCAACCGTTCGGGCTCAAGTAACATACGCCGTATAAATAAAGTAAATGCGCTGGCAATAATGAAACTCAATAGCATATCAATGATAATTTGTGTGCCAAAATTGGCTTCACGGCTAATTGTTATCGTCCATTCTCCATTAGGCACACTGATCTTTTTTACGACCTGTAATGCGTGTAGTTGGGTAGTCGAGTGCGCAAACACATCTTTTTTGCCAGTATCGGGGTGCATACGCGATAGTTGAAAGGCGTAACCATTTTGTTGTAAGTGGCTCAGCTCTGTACTGGCTAGCAGCTCGTCTAAATAAATAAGCGCTATGGTAAAGCCCCAAAAATAAGGCTCTCCCTTCTCTTCTAAAAAGACAGGGTTTCGGCCAATAATCCCTACGCCACCTTGCATCAACTGAAAAGGGCCAGCTAAGGTGAGCTTTTTACTTTTCACAGACTGCCAAGCTTCATTTTTTCGATTATCTAGCTGTAATAAGTTGTAGCCCAATGTTTGCTCATTACCTGCTAATGGGTAAATGGCTTTTGTAATGCCATTAGGCGCCAGCTGCAAATTAGACACACCACCGATGGTTTGCATCACCTCTGCGGCAAATTGTGCAAAATCCTTAAACTCGCCGTTGCTGCGCCTTACTTCTTGAGCAAGAATATAAGTGGTTGATAAGGAGTGCCTAAGCCGGCGCTCTATAATTGAAGACTGCGCATTGCTGATATCACCCATGGTCCGCTTTAGTTCGCTACGTTCAGCTGTCACTTTTAGGTAGGTATAGTAACTGCCGATGGCAAAGATAAAAATAAAAGTGACCAAACTGTAAAGGCAACTGCGTTTGATGTTCAGCATTTTAGTATGCCTTGTATTGTTGAGAACCAAATAAAGGCTGAATATAACTGACGCAGCTAAATATTACTTTTCATTAACAACACAGGTACATGCTTACCTTTACGCTCTAGTTCGCGATCTTCCACAAACTCAAAGCCCATATTTTCAAAAAATGGCCGTGCTGTAATACTGGCTTCACAATATAATTGGTGTAAACCACGAGAGGCAGCTTCCGCTCTTAAGCGTTGCATCAGCGCGCGCCCTATTCCTTTACCTTGATGATCGTGATGCACGTAAAATAAGTCGATACGCCCGTCTTCTGCCAACTCAGCAAAACCAAGTAAATCTCGCCCTTCGGTAGCCACTAGCGGATGGGTGCGAATAAATCGACTCACCCAATGGGGTGCATCATACTCATCTGGCGCTAGCACCACTAACTCTTCATCACTATAATCCGCTTGGTTAATGCGGTGCACTGTATTATGCAGCAAGCGCCAAATACTACCTGCCTCACCACTGCGGATCTTTCTGATTTCCATTCTCACTCCTGCCAGCAACAAATACATGTCCTCTATATAGCCATATTTATCAGTAATAAAAAAGTGGCTTAGCGACAGACTTACTACTTTTATTGCTAATTTAGCTGTTTTTACTCATATTTAGCTACTTATTCGACTCTAAAGCAGAAAACGCTAACGCTGCACGTCCCCACTTTGCAATGCAATAACAGAGCTACAACACCATTATGCTAAATCAAGCAACGCACATAATATGGACGCTAAACAATGCCTAAACAACAGATACTCTCATTGCGCTTATAATGACAAGTTAATTTGTATGTTGGCATAAACTGTAGAGCTTGCCTATCGGACCCTGGGTTGATATTCCATATATAATTCAGGCTGATTGGTTGCGGCATCTACCCCTTCCCCGGTGACGTTAAAATGCTGCTGAGTATAAAAATTAACAGCAATGTCATTTTCACAAAATACTTTTAGAGATAGTTGTTGGCGTTGTTGTTTAGCTGTATCAAGTAAGGCTTTACCAATGCCATTTTGCTGGCAATCGGGGCGCACAAATAAGGCGGCTAAATAATCATCTACTAACGCTACAAATCCCTGTACGTGGTTTTTGCGTTCGCACACCCATATTTCGGCCATGGGCAAGTAACGGGCACGCATGGCTTCTTGTTGCTGCCACCAAAATGCCGCGGGTATAAAATCGTGTGCCTGCAAAGAAGCTAACAGCCAAACATCTAAAATGGCATCAGCATCTTTAGGCTTGGCTTGTCGTATCATTCGGGTTCTCCGCCAGCTGTTTATAATAAGTGTACAGAGCTTAATCGCCGCCTGATTGGCTTTAATATGGCTCTGTGAGCTAAGTCCTGTGTCTTGATTGATAATGACTGCCTGATCACAAAGCCACTTTGCAGTACAATGCCTTTTTTGTGGCTCGCTATCGAGGATGCTATGTGGTTTAAGAACCTGCAGATTTATCGTTTTACTCGCCCATTTGATCTGGCTATTGAAGAGTTAGAAAAACAACTAGAGGCCTTGCCTTTTACCCCTTGTAATAGCCAGGAACAGGCCAAGTTTGGCTGGGTGTCTCCCTTAGGTAAGCAAGGCCAAGCGCTGACTCATATCGCTGATGAGCAAATTTTAATTTGCGCTAAAAAAGAAGAGAAAATGCTGCCCGGCTCTGTGGTTAACGACATGGTTGCCGAAAAAGCGGAGACGCTAGAAATTGAATACGGTCGCGCGTTAAAGAAAAAAGAAAAAGACGCCATTAAAGAAGAAATTATCGTTGATTTACTGCCCCGTGCCTTTAGCCGTTTTCAGCAAACTTTTGCCTGGATTAACCCTAAAGATGGTTTTATTGCAGTAGATGCCAGCTCAGCTAAGCGTGCCGAAGATATGCTGGCTTTGTTGCGTAAAAGTATTGGCTCGCTGCCCGTGGTGCCATTAGCCATGACCACACCTCCTGAGTTAACGCTAACCGAGTGGCTAAAAGAAGGCGCTGCGGCTAACGGCTTTGCATTAGAAGATGAGGCCGAGTTACGTTCTGCCTTAGAGCACGGCGGTATTATTCGTGCTAAGCAGCAAGATTTGTTGAGTGACGAAATTAAAGTACATTTAGAAGCCGATAAGCTAGTGACTAAATTGGCACTAAACTGGGCCGAAACCGTGAGCTTTATTCTCAGTGACGACATGAGCGTGAAGCGCTTGAAGTTTTCTGAAGAGTTGCGCGAGCAAAATGACGACATTACCAGTGAAGATGCCGCCGCCCGCTTTGATGCTGACTTTGCTCTGGTAACCGGCGAACTGTCTCGCTTTATACCCGATTTAATTGAAGCTTTAGGTGGAGAAGAGCAGCGCTAACGCTGCAAACCTCAACTCCTAGTGTCATAGCAATCTGGAAAACTAACTGCTCCCCACTCCCTAATCACCAGTCACATGCATGGAATGGCGCTAGGCGCCATTTCGCAGCTAAAGCCGCGACGACATTAGTGCAGTATATTAACGCTAATCCTATTCCCCAATCCCTAATCCCCAGTCACTATTCCCCAGTCACCAGTCACTATTCCCCAGTCACCAGTCACTATTCCCCAGTCACCAGTCACTACCCCTTAGGATCTAATAGATTATAAATATCTTCATTACTGCGATGGCGTACATCTTTTCCTTTTACGAAGTAAATAATGTACTCACAAATGTTTTGTACCCTGTCCCCTACTCGCTCTAGTGAGCGGGCACACCATAATACATTAAGCACATGTGGGATAGATCGCGGATCTTCCATCATAAAGGTCATAAGTTCGCGAATAATAGACTCATATTCACGGTCTACCTTGCTATCTTCTTTATGCACTTCTATGGCGGCGGCCACATCCATACGGGCAAACGCATCCAGTGATGCATTCAGCATTTTTACCGTACGGTGCCCCATGTTTTCCATCGACACTAGCGGCGGTTGCTTTTTATTGGCGTTATCCACCACCATCATGCCAATCCGTTTAGCGACATCACCAATACGCTCTAAATCAGTAATGGTTTTAATAATCGCTAAGACCAATCGTAAATCGGACGCAGCCGGTTGACGCTTGGCAATAATACGCGTGCAATCTTCGTCAATATCTACTTCTAAGTGATTTACTTGCTGATCATTGGCCACCACTGAACGTGCTAAATCCACATCTTGGGTGTGAATAGCGGTAATGGCATCGGTAAGTTGCTGCTCGACCAAACCGCCCATGACTAATACCTGATTGAGTACTTCTTCTAACTCAACATTAAACTGGCCAGAAATGTGCTTTTTAAGATTAAGATTGTTCATGCAATATCCTTAGCCGTAGCGTCCGGTAATGTAATCTTCGGTTTTTTTCTTCGAAGGCGTGGTAAACAGCGTATTGGTGTCTGTGTATTCAATTAAATCGCCCATATACATAAAGGCAGTATGATCGGACACGCGAGCGGCCTGTTGCATATTATGCGTCACAATCACCACCGTATACTGTTCTTTTAGCGTATTAATCAGCTCTTCTATTACCAAGGTAGAAATAGGGTCGAGTGCCGATGTTGGCTCATCTAGCAGTAACACCTCAGGCTCTATGGCAATGGCGCGAGCAATCACCAGTCGCTGTTGCTGACCACCGGATAAACCAAAGGCATTTTCATGTAGGCGATCTTTCGCTTCATCCCATAGGGCCGCGCCGCGTAATGAGCGCTCTACCGCGTCATCTAGGCGGCGTCTGTCATTAATGCCTTGCAAACGCAGCCCATACACGACATTTTCATAGATACTTTTAGGGAAAGGGTTAGGTCGCTGAAATACCATGCCCACTTGGCGGCGAAGTGCTGCAACATCCACACTTTTATCGTAAATATTTTGGTCTTGTAGCAATATTTGCCCATCAATACGGCAATTATCAACTAAGTCGTTCATGCGGTTAATGCAACGCAATAAAGAAGACTTGCCACAACCAGAGGGCCCAATAAATGCGGTCACTTGCCCTTTGGCAATCTTCATGTCTACGTTAAATAACGCCTGCTTATCACCATAATATAAATTTAAGTCTTTAATTTGTAGCGCCGTTTGTTCAGCCGTTAATTGCTGTGGGTCGAGAACTAATGGCTGATTTTGGCTCATGGCTACATTCATCATTTTATTACCTCAATTATGTCGTACTGGGTACGCAGACCAAGGGCAGACCGTGATTAGCATGTGACTGCTTACTGCCTGCCGGTCTTAATTTATTGATCTAACAGGCGAAATTTTTCTCGCAAGTGATTACGAATACCAATGGCTGTTAAGTTTAAGCCCACAATCACTGTCACCAACAAAAAGGAGGTGGCGTACACTAGGGGGCGTGCCGCTTCTACGTTAGGGCTTTGAAAACCCACATCAAAGATATGAAAGCCTAAGTGCATAAACTTGCGCTCTACGTGTAAGTAGGGGAAGTTGCCGTCTACCGGTAAATTAGGTGCCAGCTTCACCACCCCCACTAACATTAGGGGCGCCACTTCCCCTGCTGCGCGGGCTATGGCCAAAATAAGACCCGTCATAATCGCGGGGCTGGCAATGGGAAGCACAATGCGCCATAAGGTTTCCGCTTTAGTGGCACCTAGGGCCAATGAGCCTTGGCGTACCGAGCTTGGAATGCGCGATAACCCCTCCTCAGTTGAAACAATCACCACCGGCAAGGTTAAAATAGCCAAGGTGAGCGCCGACCATAAAACACCGGGCGAGCCAAAGGTGGGGGTGGGCAAAGACTCTGGATAAAACAACTGATCAAGCGATCCTCCCACCATATAGACAAAAAAGCCCAAGCCAAACACGCCATATACAATGGACGGCACCCCCGCCAAGTTAATCACGGCAATGCGGATAATTTTGGTGAGATTATTTTTACCAGCATACTCATGTAGGTAAATGGCCGCTACCACGCCTAAGGGGGTGACAATAATGGCCATTAAAATAACCATAAACACGGTGCCAAAAATCGCAGGAAACACACCGCCTTCGGTGTTGGCCTCGCGGGGTTCACCGCTCACAAACTTACCAATTTGTGAAAACCAATGCCCTGCTTTCGCCAAGCCGTTCATGTCGTTAGGCCAAGTGGCATCTAACACATTACCCAAAGATAAGGTGACCTGCTCGCCACGCATATCTCGCACTACCACATTATCGCGCCTGGCTTGTTCGCGTAAGCTAAACAGGCGTTTTTCAAGCACTTGATAATCCGCCCTTAATTGCTGCTCTTGCTGGCGAATATCTGCAATGGCGGCCTCGGTTGCTTCGCCTTCTAGCTCTAGACTGCGTTGTTTAAGGCGCAATTTTTCAAGCTGAAAGTTGATAGTGCCAATGTCGCCTTTTTGTAGCGACTTCATCTCACTGTTTAACTCTCGCACGCGGCTTAATCGCGTTTGCAACTGTTCGCGTACGTCCCCCGCGACCACAGTCTCACCTTGAAGTACTTGTTCGACATAGCCGTAAAAGTTGCCATGATTGGTGCGCTCTAATACTACTAAGTCTGCGGGTTGCTGACGCTCAATAATATTGGTTTCTAGTAACCAGCGAAAATCAAGCGGCACAAACTCACGGTTACCGGTTTTAATTAAATATCGGGTTAGGGTTTCGGCCTTCACGCCCTCAAGTGTGAGACCCGCCCCGCGCAATTGCGCCACCGGAACCTGTTCTCTGTCGTGTATTTCACCAATCACAGTATACTGCTCGCCCGTAGGCGCACTCACCTGCCACTCATAAATGCTGTGGGGCCAAAAGAAAGTCAGCCCGCGCCAGCCAATTAATAGCAGCAAACCTAAAACCGCGACTAAACTCACGCTAACGGCACCGCCTGTCATCCAGATCCAAGGCGCGCCAGATTTAAACCATTTATTCATGAGTTATGCCTCTACATTGAACTGTATTTGTCACGCAGTCGCTGGCGAACAAACTCGGCAACCGTGTTAAACATGAAGGTGAAAACAAACAACACAAAGGCGGCCAAAAATAGCACCCGATAGTGCGAGCTGTTAACTTCTGCCTCTGGCATTTCCACCGCGATATTGGCCGCTAAGGTGCGCATGCCACTAAAGATACTCAAGTCCATCACAGGCGTATTACCGGTAGCCATCAGCACTATCATGGTCTCGCCGACCGCTCGGCCTAGCCCCATCATAACGGCCGAGAAAATACCTGGACTTGCAGTTAGCATCACCACTCGCGTTAAGGTTTGCCACGACGTTGCCCCTAAGGCTAACGAACCATTAGTTAAGTGACGTGGCACCGAGAACACCGCATCTTCGGCAATCGAGAAAATAGTAGGGATCACCGCAAAGCCCATGGCAATGCCCACCACCAGTGAGTTGCGCTGATCAAAGCCTATGCCAAGTTCATTGGTTAAAAAGCCTCGAGCATCTCCGTCAAATAACACAGTTTCAACCCAAGGGCTCAGCGCAAAAGATAGCCAACCCACCAATACCACCACTGGCAGCAATACTATGCTCTGCCAACCTTGCGGCACGCTATTAATGAGTTTTTGAGGTAAGTGGTGCCAAACAAATGCCACGACCAATACAGAAACCGGCAACATCAGCAGTAAGATCACCATGCCCGGCAAATGGCTTTCAATTAAGGGGGCTAACCATAAACCGGCTAAAAAACCCAAAATAACGGTGGGTAGCGCTTCCATAATTTCAACGGTCGGCTTCACCACTTTGCGCAACCCAGGCGACATAAAGTAAGCCGTGTAAACCGCCCCCGCAATGGCAATGGGTACCGCAAACAGCAAGGCGTAAAAAGCCGCTTTAAGGGTGCCAAATGAAATAGGAATCAAGCTCAGTTTAGATTCAAAGTCACTGCTGCCCGAGGTGGACTGCCATACATACTGTGGCTCGGGATAGCCCTCGTACCACACCTTGGTCCACAGCGCTTTCATGGTCACTTCTGGGTGTTCGTTCTCAACATGAAAACTGGTTATTTGGTTGTCTTTTTCTAGTAATAACATCGAATTGCGCGGCGAAATCGCTAACGCCGAGACCGCTCCCTTGGCAAGGGGGGCTGAAAATAACCGCTTACCACCAGTGGTATGAAAGATATCAAGGTCGCCATTGGCAGAAGTGGTAATAAAGCCTTTACGATTCACTTCAGCCGTAACCTGCTCGACAGCACTATTGGCTGAAAAATCACGAATAAAGGTGAACTCACGAACCCCATTTTTGGCCACTTCAAACCATTGCGAGATGGTGCCATCGTCATTACTCACTAACAGCGAATTGCCTCCCGACAATAAGCTTAATTGGCTAATATTGGCGCCAGGCGCGTTCATCGTCAGCACGCTGCGCAACACTAAATTATTAATATTACGCACATCAAACACCGACACCTCATTACCGCTACGAGCCAATAAGAAGCGTAGGTTAGGTGTGAGTAATAATTGATCCACCTTAGCGGGTAGCCCGGTTATTTCAGTTCTTGTCGAACTAAAAGAGACCTCCCCCGTCATAAAGTTTTCTTTGCCGGCAAAACGGCTGAGAACCCCGGCACCTGAATCGGTAATGGCGGCCACCAATAAGTCATTATCGCGGCTGGCAATACTCAGCTGAGTTAAAGAGCGCCCTTGCTCGTCTACCACTAAGGGGGCCTCACCAAAGGGAAATACCACTTCGGGCTGTATCAGCCGCTGGTTATCGGGATAACTCACATTAAAGCGAGGCGATAACACTTTAATAGCGCCGCCTGTCACCCCGTATGCCACCATTTTTTGACTGGCACTGTGGGCAACGCTGCTCACCGTTTCATTAATGGCAAATTCAGACACTAACTCCCCCTGCTTAGGAAGAGAGTAAAAGTGCACACTACCTTGATCGTTAAAACGATAAATCAGCTCGTTTTGCTCTTCTACGCCTAATAGCACCGCTTTGCCTAGCGCCGCCTCGTCATTCACCTGCAAGCTAAATTCAGCCCCAGGCGTCACACGTGCACTATCAAAAATGGGTTTAACCACATACAGTAAATAAAAAAAGATCAGCAATAACGCCACCAGCACCAAAATACCGCCGGCAGTCACGCCGTATTGTGCTAGTCGGTCTGTAAGCCAACGCTTGCGACTGCCCGATAAGGCATAAGTCTGCTTAGTCGCTTGGGTTTGGGTTGACATGAGGCCACCTCAATAAATATCCAGTGCCCGCATTGTAAGACCCCTAGATGACAACTTTGTGACAACTCAACACTTAAAGCCATGCGTTTAACGTCATACGCCCTACGTTTAACGCTATATGCTATAGATACCGAGCTTAGCGCCTAGACAGCTGAAAAGCGGTAAATAGGGAACAGGCAAACTGACACCAAGATCTTTTGCAACGGAATCCACTGAAGCCACGGAAAAATAGAGATAAGATCTGAAAAAGACTTTATAGGGTAAGGGCAACTTGCGGTGAGGATATGGGTAGGGTCAAATTTATTCGGCCGCAGTTAGGCCGTAAGCTGGAACGCAAACAGCCCCGAGGCTAAACTCGGGGCTGTTGTTATAGTTATGCTATTTGTTGCTTACTTTAAGCCTAACTTTTTCAGATCGGCGTTAATCACACCGGCAGGTACCGGCACGTAGCCGTCTTGATCAACAATATCTTGCCCTTGTTTAGAAAGCATTAACTTAATAAATTCAGCTTCCATGGGGCCTAATGGCTTATTGGGGTGTTTATTGACGTATACGTACAAGAAACGCGATAAGGGGTAGTCACCGGTTGTCGCATTATCAGCATTCGCTGCCACATAATCTGTAGAGCCTGCTTCGGCTAATGGCACAGCTCGCACACTAGAGGTGCTATAACCTAAGCCAGAGTAACCAATGGCATTAAGTGAAGAAGACACAGACTGTACCACAGAGGCAGAGCCGGGTTGCTCATTCACATTATTTTTAAAGTCGCCTTTACACAGGGCTTGGTCTTTAAAGTAGCCATAGGTACCTGACACTGAGTTGCGGCCATAGAGTTGAATGTCGCGCTGACTCCAATCGCCTTTCAGGCCCGTTTTTCCCCACTGGGTAATTGGCTCGCTAGCGCCACAGCCTAAAGTACTGGAGAAAATCGCATCAACCTGATCTAAGCTTAAGCCTTCAATGGGGTTATCTTTATGTACAAATACCGCTAACGCATCAATGGCTACTCGTACAGGAGTCGGTTTATAGCCATAGCGCTTTTCAAAGGCTTCTACTTCGTTGCTTTTCATGCCTCGGCTCATAGGGCCAAACTGTGCAGTGCCTTCCGTCAGTGCGGCAGGTGCCGTAGAAGAGCCCGCCGCTTGAATTTGAATGTTCACATTCGGATAGTGGTGAGTAAAGGCCTCACCCCACAGGGTGGCCATGTTCGCGAGCGTGTCGGAGCCAACAGAAGATAAGTTACCAGAAATGCCGCTTACTTTTTCATAATCAGCTAAGGCTGCGTTATTCGCCAAGGCTGAACCTGAGGCTAAAGCGACCGTTAAACCAAGCGCTGTCACTAGGTTATTCAATTTCATGCTGTTCTCCATCTGAGTTAGATTCCTTAAGACGCCGCCAGTATCGCTGAGTTAAATGACAATGATGTGAAATGATCATGACAAAAAAATGAAAAGTCATGGCGTTTAGCCGCTTACTCACTCGCCCCTGACGCTCTCATTAACCGACTCGCAGGCAGGGTGAAGCTAAAGCAACTGCCCTGATTTAGCTCACTGCTGATATCTAATTGTGCACCGTGGTGAGCAAGCGCATGTTTTACTATGGCCAAGCCTAATCCTGAGCCACCGGTTTGACGGCTGCGGGCTTTATCAACACGGTAAAAACGCTCGGTTAGGCGGGCTAAGTGCTTGGGCGATATGCCCTCGCCGGTATCGGTTACTGCAAAGTAAGCACCTTTGCCAATACAACGCCACTCCACTGTGATGGTAGTGCCATTCGCAGTATGACGAATAGCGTTATACACCAAATTAGACACCACACTGCGCAGCTGCTCTTCACAGCCCATCACCTTAAGATCAGGGTCTACTTCAAAGTGCAGCCGGTGATGCCGGTCCCCACTTAAGGTTTGGGCTTCTTGCTCAAGCATCATGAGTATATTCGGCATATCAACGGGCTGCTGATCGTCTTCGGTGTCGGAGGCTTCAATACGAGTCAAGGTCATCAGTTGTTGCACTAAGGCTTCCATACGCAAGGTTTGATCTAACATCACAGTTTGCGTTTTTTGCCACATAGCAGGCTCAGGCGTGTCTTCTAATAACTCTAAATAGCCTTTTAATACCGTAAGGGGGGTGCGCAGTTCATGAGACACATTGGCAACAAAGGTTTTGCGCACTTGCTCAAGGCCACGCAAGCGTGTTACATCGCGCACCACCAACAGTAATTGATCTTCAATATAGTGCATCACTCGACACTCGAGCAGGGTTTGCTCGCGCTGGGGAGCGGGTAATTCAAGAGGCTCTAAAAAGTTACCTTGCTCCATATAGGTAATAAATAAGGGAGTGCGGATCAGGTTGCCAATATGTTGGCCGGCATCGTCTGGCCAACGAAAGCCCAGTAACTGTTGGGCAAGCTTATTACACCAAATGATGCTGCCATCGTGACCAATGACCACGGCGGCATCGGGCAGTGCCTCGGCACCTTGACGAAAGCGTTTAATTAAGCGTGCTAATTCACGACGGCGAGCACGCTGGCGTTGTTGTTGGCGATACAAACCATTAAAAATAGACTCCCAACTGCCCGTGCCATGAGGAGGGATCAAGCTTCGATCTCGCCATAACCACACTTTAAGCTTATGTTGAAAACGGTAATGCCAAAATAAATGCAGCACGGTGGCACATAATAACCCCAGAGAGAGATTGTCTATCATTAAACCCAGCACCAAAAAACCGCTATAAAAAAGGGCTAAACGCCACCATAAACCACGGCGAGATTCATGTAATTGCATCGTTAAACCTAGGGTTAAAGACGAGTAGAAAAGCGATATCCCGCACCACGCACCGTTTGAATAAATAAATGATGATCGGTTGCAGAAATGGCCTTACGCAAGCGACGAATATGCACATCAACCGTTCTGTCTTCTACATAAACGTTTGTTCCCCATACATTGTTTAATAGTTGCTCGCGACTATAAACACGCTCAGGGTGACTCATAAAAAAGTGCAATAATCTAAACTCGGTGGGCCCAAGTTCAAGAGCCTGCTCATTAGCCGTTACTCTGTGAGTGACGGGATCTAATTTAAGACCTTGTATTTCTATTGCCTCGTCTGCGGCAGTGGGGGCAACTCGGCGCAATACGGCATTTAGTCGAGAGGTTAGCTCTTTTACTGAAAAAGGCTTGGTAATGTAATCATCAGCCCCTACATCTAAACCGGTAATTTTATCTTCTTCTTCGGCACGGGCGGTCAGCATAATGACGGGAATTTGCCGAGTTAGCTCATTTTGTTTTAATTGTTTAATAAATTGAATACCGCTGCCGCCAGGTAGCATCCAGTCTAATAAAATCAGTTCAGGGTAAGGCTCTTGTAACATATCGATAGCTTGTTGGTAATCCGCTGCGGGCTCTGGGCTAAAGCCTTTTTGTTCAAGCATCAAACATACCATGTCGCGAATGGCAGCTTCATCTTCTACCACCAGAATTTTCCGTGTCATTTCACAATCCTTATAACCGACCTTATGTGTGACCATTATTAGCAATCAATGTGACAGTTTTATGAATTAGTGTCATTTGATATTTATGCCCTTCCCCTTTTGGGAAGCCCTCAGCTTTAAGCTATCAGCCTGTCACTTCATCACATCTTTTGCTTGCA
>NZ_JBQDEX010000079.1:2919-13135 GCF_052084945.1 Oceanisphaera sp. | reverse complement strand
TTCAGATCTTATCTCTATTGTTCCGTGTTCTTCCGTGGGTTCCGTGGCGAAAAATCTTGATCAGTTAGTTTTACAGATTGGCCTAAGAAAAAGCCAACAACTGGCGGTGGCCGTTGTTGGCTTTAGTTGTCTAATTTCATTCAACATTAAGCATGCAACATCGCACGATAAATGTTCATTACTCCGTATAGAACAAGGTTTCTACACATAAGCCTTCTTGGCTAAGAATATCTTTTAATCGTTTAAGTGCTTCAACTTGAATTTGGCGTACTCGCTCGCGGGTAAGGCCAATTTCTTGCCCAACATGCTCAAGGGTCGATACTTCATACCCCAGCAGGCCAAAACGGCGGGCTAATACCTCTCGTTGCTTGGGGGTCAGTTCATTTAACCAACCTTGCAAGCTGGTATTAATATTGCTGTCTTGTAACTTAACTTCGGGATCAAGATCGTTGTCATCTGTTAATACATCTAACAACACCCTTTCACCATCACCACCAAGCGGACTATCTAATGAGCCCATTCGCTCATTAAGTTTTAGCATGCGTGACACTTCCGTCGCGGGCTTATCAAGCGCTTTAGCTATATCTTCAGCAGTAGGGTCGTAACCTAGCTGGTGCGCTAGCTCGCGAGAGGTGCGTAAGCAAACATTCAGCTCTTTTACGATATGGATGGGTAAACGCACCGTGCGAGTTTGGTTCATAATGGCGCGTTCTATGGTTTGGCGGATCCACCAGGTCGCATAGGTCGAGAAGCGAAAGCCACGTTCGGGATCGAACTTTTCAACCGCACGAAGCAAACCCAGATTACCTTCTTCAATTAAATCGAGCAGTGCCAAGCTGCCATTGTTATAACGGCGAGATATTTTAACTACCAGCCTCAAATTAGATTCAATCATGCGTTTGCGTGCAATCAGGTCACCACGCAAGGCTCGACGAGCATATAAAACTTCCTCTTCAGCTGTTAATAAAGGAGAACAACCGATCTCTCCTAAATACAGCTGCGTGACATCTAGTGCTCGGCTACTTGCAACCTCTTGGTCTACGCCATTTGCGCTATTATCTTTCGTTTTATTAATTGTCGCATCCAATGCGTTGTCTGCATTAAAGTCTATGTTACCCGTACGAGTCGTTACTTTGCTCTGGCTCATGCTTGTTCTCCCTTTACCTGCACTACCAACGTTACGTATTTATCGTTTTGGCAGATGCTTTATGGGGTTAACAGAGGTGCCCTGATATCGAATTTCAAAATGTAATCGAACATCTGTGGTATCACTGCTTCCCATATCGGCAATATGCTGGCCTGCGCCCACTGTTTGTTGCTCTTTGACTTTTAGCACTTCGTTGTGAGCATAGGCCGATAAGTAATCATCATTATGTTTGATAATAATCAGATTACCGTAACCTCGTAACGCACTCCCTGCGTATACGACTTTTCCTGCGGCAGCCGCTTTAATGGCCTGTCCTCTGCTACCGCGAATATCAACGCCTTTATTGCCCGTTTCTGCCAACGAAAACCCTGAAATAACAGGCCCAGGTGTTGGCCAGCGCCAAGTAATCGCCGCCTTACTGGCCGTTTTATTAGGCGCTTGAGTTTGAGCGTATGCTTTTCCAGCGACGGGTGCAACTGGCTTAGTTACTTTTTTAACATTAGATTTTTCTTTTTTATTAGAAGGGCTTACACCTTTTTGACGTACTGGCTTAGCTGCAACCCTTGTTGATTTAGCCTGGGTAGAGCGGGTCATTTTTGCCTGCGATCGCTGTCCTTTTAGGGTTAGCGCTTGACCAACATAAATACGGTAGGGAGGGCGCAAGCCATTAAGGCCAGCAAGATCTGCCACGCTATGATTAGTGCGCCTAGCAATGCTGCTAAGGGTGTCACCCCGGCGTACTCGGTATTGCACCCGCTTAACTCCAGGGATATCTAAACGCAATGTTTGCCCAGGATAAATAGCGTAAGGGGGAGCAATACGGTTATGACGCGCTAAAGTGGGCACATCTGTGCCCGCTTGCCAAGCAATGGAATATAAGGTGTCGCCTTTGGCTACCACATAATGATTACCATTGGCTTTTATATGACCACGGGCATGTACCCCCGAGACTGGAGCAGGCGAGGTTCCGGAGCAAGCACTCAATAGTGCCAGCAACACTAGGTTGAGGCAGGTTAATGTGAGTGTTTGGCTCCATCTTGGCATTAGTTTCTCAACAGTAAATAAGCAATAACGGCAGCAATCAAGCAAGCCCAGCCAATAAGATCAATATAGCGGATCAGCTTGGCTTCCATTTTCACGCCACCCCATTTCATCAGTCCAGAGACTAAGAAAAAGCGCAAGCCTCGCCCCACTAACGATACTAAGATAAAGGGCAAAAAGGCCATACTGAGCAAACCGGCTGTCACAGTAAAGACTTTATAAGGAATGGGGGTAAAGCTGGCAATAAAAATAACCCAAACGCCCCACTTGGCAAACCAGGCTTCAGCCACTTCTATTTTGCCTTCATAACCCATAGAAGCAATAAAAGGCTGCACTATGGGATCCCACAATGCATACCCTAACAAATAACCAAAGCCGGCCCCCAGTACCGAGAACACAGTCGCCAGACCGGCATAAAACCAAGCGCTTTTAGGCTTAGCTAGTGTCATGGGGGCCAACATAACATCAACCGGCACCGGCCAAAATATAGATTCCGCAAAGCTATTTAATGATAAATAAACCGGAGCATGGCGGTGCATAGCCCATTTCATCACCAACTGATATAACCGAGAAAAAATTTTCACTCAAGATCGCCTTTCACTAACGGAACAAATCGCACCGCTTCTAACTCAGTGCGAGAAAACTGATCACCACGACGCTGATATAGCCATAATGTTTGCTGGGCTTGCCCTACCGGAATCACCATTACGCCACCATCGGCTAACTGAGACAACAAAGCTTGGGGTGTCTCTTGAGCCGCCGCCGTCACTATGATGGCATCAAAGGGAGCTTTACTTGCCCACCCCTGCCAGCCATCACCATGTTTTGTGGACACATTATACAGATCCAAGCGCTGCAAGCGGCGACGCGCCTGATATTGCAGTGACTTAATACGCTCTAAGCTAAAAACCTGCTCCACTAGCTGCGCTAACACCGCAGTTTGAAAACCAGATCCCGTCCCTACTTCCAGTACCCGCTTAGGCTGAAACTGCATCAGCGCCTCTGTCATTCTCGCCACTATGTAGGGTTGAGAAATGGTCTGGCCACAACCAATAGGCAAAGCGCTATTCTCCCACGCCTTGTGGGACATAGCTTCATCAACAAACTGAGCTCGGGGTAAACGGGCAATGGCCGTTAATACTCGCTCGTTTTTGATCCCCTGTTGTTGCAGCATGCGATAAAACTGCTGCCCTGCTAACGTAAGCACCCGCTACTCCACTTCTTTAAGCCAACTGGCCAATGCTGCCATTTTATTATGGGCCGTCATATCTATTGTTAAAGGGGTAATAGAGACATAACCTCTTTCTATTGCATCAAAGTCAGTACCTTCTCCGGCATCTTGAATGGCCCCTGGAGGACCTATCCAATAAATCGGCTTGCCCCGTGGATCGTATTCTTTTAATACTGGGTCACAACGATGACGATTACCCAAACGAGTCACTTTGATACCCTGAATATCACTTAAGGGCAAGTCTGGCACATTCACATTTAATATTTGGTTGGTCGATAAAGGTGCACGTAATAAGCCTTGCACCAAAACACCGACAAAATGCGCCGCAGTTTCAAAGTAACGTTCACCGCATAAAGACACCGCTAACGCAGGTAAGCCTAAGTGACGCCCTTCAGTCGCGGCTGCAACCGTACCCGAGTACAGTACATCATCCCCTAAGTTAGCACCGTGATTAATGCCCGCCACCACCATATCAGGATCGGGGTCAAGCAGGCAGTTAACTGCCCAATGTACGCAATCGGTAGGGGTGCCTTTAACAGAATAAAAGCCAGTATCATCAAGCTTATCCGCCCGCAATGGCACTTCTAGCGTCAAAGAGTGGCTGGCCCCGCTGCGATTTCGGTCTGGCGCCACTGTAACTACTTCAGCAAATTCAGATAAAGCGCGGCTTAATGTGCGAATACCCAGTGCATTCACACCATCATCATTACTCACTAATATTTTCATTCGCCTTGTACATCCTTTGCTATTTCACGCACCACACTGGTGGCATAACTTCCGGCGGGTAGCCAAAATGACAAACGCAGTGCATCGCCTTCTTGTTGCCAGCTCATCTGCTGGGGCTTTAAGAGTAAGGGACGGCGTTCTTGCTTCAAGCCTTGATTTTCAAGCCCTTGGCATAAATCTTGATGTTCACTGAGCGCCGATAACTCAAGCTCAGCTGCCGCAGCACCACTTGGTAAACGGCCACGTCCCCACATAGGGGCACTAATACGCACATCCCCTTCAGCAAAACGCGTTTGCATAGCCTCATCAAGCGGGTTGTCTTCGTTAATCGTAAAAAAAGACTGAGTACCAGCTAACATCAAACAGTCGCCATCAAGCAATTGCTCGGCTATACCGGCACGTAGGCGCGCACTGGCAGCCAAGTTAAATAAGTAGCTGCGCGCGGCAGACAAATACAGCGAGCGTTTATTACGATCTTTCACTTTTCGACCATTAAACATGGCTCGCGCCTGCTCAATGTTGCCAAAGTTATGGCCAAAACGTTGGTCGCCATAATAGTTAGGCACACCGCGTTCGGCAATGGCCGCCAAGCGATTCTCTAGTTCGTGGGGCGCAGATAATTCAGTGAGGTTTAGCTCAAACCAGTTGCCTTTTAATGCCCCTATTTTAAGCTTTTTATTATGGCGGCCACGAGCCAATATTTGTACATCGTCGCTTTCTAAGCTCGAAAAATCCGGCTCAGCTTTACCGGGTAAGTGCACGCCAAACCATTGTTCAGTAACGGCATGACGATCTTTCAAGCCCGCCCAGGTCACTTCACGCTGGGTCACCCCCGCTAAGCGTGATAATTCACGGGCGATCCACTGAGTATTTTGGCCCCGCTTTCGAATATAAAGCAGAATATGCTCACCTTCACCGCAGGGGGTAAAGCCTAAGTCTTCACGCACAATAAAGTCTTCAGGTACTACTTTTAAGCGCCCCTGACAGCTCGGTTCGCCATGTAGATACTGCCAGTCATTCATAGTTAAGCTATCAGTCATACTTTTACCAACAACACCACAGCTTCTGCCGCTATGCCCTCTTTACGACCGACAAAGCCTAGCTGCTCTGTGGTGGTCGCTTTTACATTTATCTGGCTGGTGTCAGCTTGCAAATCGGCAGCAATATTGGCCACCATATCGTGAATAAAGGGCGAGAGTTTAGGTGCTTGGGCCAACACAGTGACATCGGCATTACCCAGAGTAAAACCGGCCTCTTTTACCATGGCCACCACTTGGCGTAATAATTCACGGCTGTCGGCCCCTTTATAAGCGGCATCGGTATCAGGAAAATGCGTGCCAATATCGCCGCCACCAATGGCACCTAATAGGGCATCGGTAAGGGCGTGTAGAACCACGTCTCCGTCTGAGTGCGCCAATAAGCCTTGCTCATAAGGCACAGCTACACCGGCTAAAATACAAGGGCCGACGCCACCAAATTTATGCACGTCAAAACCGTGTCCAATTCGCATCATCAAAGTGTTCTCTTATGTATATTAAGCCGTACGTCTTACGGCATACGCGTTACGTTTAAAAACAAATTCAAAGGCTATTTTTGCCACGGAATACATGGACGAAGAACTAGTGAAAAGAAAAAAACAGCTTGTGTTTATAAGAGCTTAACACCTAGATATTTCCGTTTTCGTTCTTATTTCATCTTAATTATTCCGTGTATTCCGTGGCAAATAAATCGTTAGCTCTGCTCTAAAAAAAAGCTCGCTAGTGCTAAATCTTCGGGGCGAGTGATCTTGATATTATCTGCCCGCCCTTCTACTAATAGCGGATTAAAACCCGCCCCCTCCATGGCGGAGGCTTCATCCGTAATAATAACGCCTTGAGCCAGTGCATCAGCCAATACTTGACGTAATGTCGCCGTGGCAAAGCATTGCGGTGTGAGTGCGTGCCATAACTCTTCGCGTGGCACACTTTTGGCTATCGCCCCTTCACCATTACCGCGCTTCATAGTGTCGCGCACACGACTGGCTAAAATAGCACCCTGGGCTTGTTGGCCCGCAGCCATCACTGCCTCTAAGTCGGCGCTGTGTAAACAGGGTCGTGCCGCATCGTGCACTAACACCCACTCAGTCGATACCTGCTGCAACGCATTAAGTACCGAGTCGGCCCGCTCTCGTCCCCCCGCCACCGTCATAATGCGTGGATGGCTGGCGATAGCAAGGGTATTAAACCAGGTATCGTGCTCGGCAATCGCCACCACTATGCTGCCAATCGCTCTGTGCTTGAGCAATCCCCATAAGGTGTGCTCTAGCACAGTACAATCGCCCAAGGGCAAGTATTGTTTAGGCCGGTCAGCCGCCATGCGACTGCCTATGCCAGCTGCCGGTACAAGGGCAGTATAGCTATGTGTGATATTCATGGTAGTGGCTTATTCGTTGGCAGCTTATCGGTTAATAGCAATCGGTAAAAGGTTTCACCGGGCTTAATCATCCCCAAGTCGTTACGCGCCAACTCTTCTACGGCTGCTAGGCCTTTATTAAGATCGTCAATTTCCCGATATAACAAGGCGTTACGGGTCACTAATAATTCATTATCGTCCATTTGGCGATTTACGTTGGCTTGAACTTGATGATATTCAGCCAAGCCATTTTTACCCCACCACAAGTGATATTGAATTGTGCCTAACAGGGCGAGCAGTATTAGCGTCAGCGTGCGCATTTATCCTCCACAAATTGTACGCTAGTTTCCCATATTCACGCCATAAACAAAAGAAACCCCGCACGGGGCGGGGTTTCATTCTTAAGGCCAAAAAGCAAAGCCATTAATGATACTAACATCATCCACTAATGGGCTTGCACGTATTACGCTTGGCCTTTAATTTCAGACAAACCATTAAACGCAACCTTGCCGTTTAACTCTTCTTCAATACGGATCAGCTGGTTATATTTAGCAACACGGTCTGAACGACTCATAGAACCAGTTTTAATTTGACCCGCACAAGTCCCTACAGCCAAGTCGGCAATAGTAGTGTCTTCAGTTTCACCTGAGCGGTGTGAAATAACCACTGTGTAGTTGGCTTTTTGAGCCATTTGAATGGCGTTTAAGGTTTCGGTTAGAGTGCCAATCTGGTTGAACTTAATCAAAATAGAGTTAGCAACGCCTTTGTCGATCCCTTCTTTCAAGATCTTGGTGTTAGTTACAAACAGATCGTCACCCACCAGTTGGATCTTGTCACCCAGTACCTTAGTTTGATAGTCGAAACCATCCCAGTCTGACTCATCCAAGCCGTCTTCAATAGACACAATTGGATATTGCTGAGTCAGCGTTTCTAGGTAATGCGTAAACTCGTTGGCCGTAAATACTTTGCCTTCGCCGCTGAGGTTGTAGTTATTGTTGGCTTTGTCGTAAAACTCAGACGCCGCACAGTCCATTGCCAGTGTAATGTCTTTACCCAGCACATAGCCCGCTTGCTCAACCGCATCTTTAATGGCCACTAATGCCGCTTCGTTAGACTCAAGATCGGGAGCAAAGCCACCTTCGTCACCCACTGCAGTGCTTAAGCCTTTGGCTTTAAGTACTTTAGCTAGGCTGTGGAACACTTCAGCACCCATGCGCAGCGCTTCTTTGATGTTGTTAGCGCCCACAGGTTGGATCATAAACTCTTGAATATCGACGTTGTTATCGGCATGTTCGCCGCCGTTAATGATATTCATCATCGGCAGTGGCATAGAGTACTGACCTGGTGTGCCGTTTAGCTCAGCAATCCAAGCGTACAAAGGGACACCTTTAAACTGTGCAGCGGCTTTGGCAACGGCCAAAGACACAGCTAACACAGCGTTTGCGCCCAGCTTACCTTTGTTGTCGGTACCGTCTAGGTCGATCATTACCTGATCGATAACTGCTTGCTCAGTCGCATCTTTGCCGGTTAGTGCTTTGGCGATGCTATCGTTGATAATGGCAACGGCATTTTGTACGCCCTTACCTAAATAGCGAGACTTATCACCATCGCGCAACTCTAAGGCTTCACGTGAGCCTGTTGAGGCACCAGAGGGCGCTATGGCGCGGCCCATGATGCCACCTTCTAGGTATACATCTGCTTCTACGGTTGGGTTGCCACGCGAGTCGATAATTTCACGACCAATAACTTTAATTATTTTAGCCATTCTCTAACTTCCTCTTAGTTGAAAGGTAAAAACGGGATAAAGCACTAAAAAATACGGGCAAGCAGATATTTTCTGCTTGCCCGTGTTATTAGGTTACTCCAGCTCTCCCTGCTGATATTGACCTGCCGCTTTTATAAAGCCTGCAAACAATCCGTGACCATCTCTGGGGGTAGACGTAAATTCTGGGTGGAATTGTGCGGCTACAAACCAAGGATGATCGGGGTTTTCTATAATCTCGACCAATTTCTTATCGGCTGAGCGCCCTGTTACCTTCATGCCCGCTGCCTCTATTTTAGGCAATAAACGGTTATTAACTTCATAGCGATGACGATGACGCTCATAAATAGTATCTGAACCATATAAGGCATGCACCTTGGAGCCTGGTTCTAAGTGGCATAACTGCGAACCTAGACGCATGGTACCGCCAAGATCTGACATTTCGTCACGCACTTCTACTTGGCCTTCTTCGTCTAGCCATTCAGTAATTAATCCTACTACAGGATAAGGGCTTTCTGGATCAAACTCTGACGAATGCGCGCCTTCTAAACCAGCAACATTACGAGCATATTCAATTAATGCCACCTGCATACCTAAGCAAATACCTAAATAAGGTACGCGCTGCTCACGTGCATAGCGAGCCGCCATTATTTTACCTTCAATACCACGGGGACCAAAGCCACCAGGTACCAAAATGGCATCCAAGCCTTCCAACAAGCTTTCGCCTTTGCTTTCAAGATCTTGTGAATCTATATACTTAATTTTTACTGTCAGGCGATTTTTTAAGCCACCGTGTTTTAAGGCCTCGTTTACCGACTTATAAGCATCGGGTAATTCAATATATTTACCCACCATGCCAATGGTGACTTCGCCGGTAGAGTTGGCTTCCTCATAGATCACCTGCTCCCATTCAGATAAATCTGACGGTGGGCAATCTAGGTTAAAGCGCTTAACCACTAATTCATCTAGCCCTTGCGAGCGTAATACCGCTGGGATCTTGTAAATAGAGTCGACGTCTTTTAATGAAATAACGGCTTTTTCCAACACGTTACAAAAGAGTGCAATTTTGGCTCTTTCATTGGCCGGGATCACGCGATCACTACGGCAAATTAAAATATCGGGCTGAATACCAATCGACAGCAACTCTTTAACCGAATGCTGGGTAGGCTTGGTTTTTACTTCTCCGGCCGCGGCCAAGTATGGCACCAAGGTAAGGTGCATAAACAAGGTGTTTTCACGACCCACTTGTACGGCAAGCTGGCGTAGCGCCTCTAAAAACGGCAGTGATTCAATATCACCTACAGTACCGCCAACCTCAACAATAGCCACGTCATGCCCTTCGGCACCGGCAATTACTCGGTCTTTAATAGCGTTAGTAATGTGTGGGATCACCTGAATGGTGGCGCCCAAATAGTCACCGCGTCGTTCCTTGCGCAGCACGTCCGCATATACGCGGCCTGAGGTAAAGTTATTGCGACGCGTCATTTTGGTACGAATAAAGCGCTCGTAATGACCCAGATCAAGGTCTGTTTCAGCGCCATCGTCTGTAACAAACACTTCACCGTGTTGTGTTGGGCTCATAGTACCTGGGTCTACGTTAATGTAGGGATCCAGTTTCATAATGGTCACATTTAGACCACGAGCCTCGAGAATGGCCGCCAGGGAACCGGCTGCAATGCCTTTACCTAGGGACGACACAACCCCACCAGTAACAAAAATATATTTAGTTGTCATGTAGAACCTGAAGAAGCTAAGGAACGAAAGAGAGATGAAATTCAAGACGGGGTGAAAGTATACGCATGAAGCGCGAATTCGACAACGAAAACCTACCCCCGCACTATTAGCCGTCAGCTTTCAGCCGTCAACTGTACGCTTTACGCCGACCGCTATACGAAAAACCTAAACCAGTGGTTATCTT